>CALMND010000001.1 GCA_937868565.1 uncultured Bacteroidota bacterium
AAAAAGTGAGAGTTACTTTGAAAAAAGGGAGAGCATAAAATAAATAAAAGTTTGCCAGGTACCTGTGTTTATGGGATAAAGTCGACCGAGATTATAACACGCTCATTATGAAGCTAACTAAATTGGCCTAAGTTTTAATTTAGAATACAATCTCTTAATTTTTAGCAATTTTGCGGAAACTTATGATAAAAATAAAGTGCGGGACGTGCCCGCACTTTACCGAAACGGAAAAAACCCATTAATTCCGCATTCGCTGCGTTCTATTTAGAATAGACACAGTTTAACCGAGGGTAAAATTACATCTTGATTAATCAATTTCCAACTTTTTTATCACATTCTTTCACAAATAACTGATTGATTCTTAAATTATGTCTAAAATGAAATTTAATTCCAATTCTCTTGGTTTTTAGTTTAGCCGGCCAGATAGTAAAATTTATCCCTTGAATTTTTAATTGTTAGATGAAATTAGCACAATGATTGTGCAAGCCGTAAACAATAAATTTATACTTTTGCCCCTTTATTTATTTTTCTAATGAGATTTTTCATTTTATTACAAATTTTTGTTTTACAAACTAGCATTCTTTCCAGTCAAACCGAGAGACATTTAAAAAACCTAAAAATGCTTACTCATGGTGGCGATAATGCCGAAGCATATTTTAGTTTTAACGGCAAGTTTGCTTCTTTTCAGAGTAATAATCCTCAATGGGATCTTAAATGTGATCAGATTTTTAATCTGGATATTGAAAAAGCAACAAAAGACACCACCTACAAACCGTTTAGAATCAGTAATGGTAAAGGTAGAACAACCTGTAGTTACTTTTTAAAAGACGGCAAACACATCTTATACGCCTCTACTTATAAAGCCGGAGACGAATGCCCTCCAGCACCGCAGACAAAAGGCAAATACCTTTGGGCTGTTTACAAATCTTTTGATATTTATGTATCGGACCTAAAAGGGAATATTGTTTCACAACTAACCAATACAGATGGTTACGATGCTGAGGCAACAGTTTCTCCCAAGGGCGATAAAATTGTTTTTACCAGTGACCGTAGCGGCGACCTTGAACTTTGGACCATGGATATTGATGGTAAAAATCAAAAGCAAATTACGTTTGGGTTGGGTTACGACGGTGGGGCTTTTTTTTCACCGGACGGGAAAAAAATTGTTTTTAGAGCTTCCAGACCGTCAACCGATGAAGAGATAAAAGAATACAAAGAGCTTCTGTTGCAGGGCCTTGTTGCACCAACAACCATGGAAATATATACTTGTAACGTTGATGGAAGTGATATTCAACAAATAACAAAATTAGGTAAGGCAAATTGGGCTCCCTTTTTTCATCCAAATGGCAAAAAAATTATTTTCTCGAGTAACAATCACAGCAAACGTGGTTACGACTTTCAATTATTTATGATTAACACAGATGGAACCGGGCTTGAACAAATAACTAATCAGAGCTTATTTAATGCTTTTCCTATGTTTTCACCTAATGGTAAAAAACTTATTTTTTCATCCAATCGCAATAACGGCGGCACTCGTGACACTAATTTATTCATTGCAGATTGGGTAGATTAATTACTAACGTTTTTCTACTCATCGTTTCTTAAAATAAACCTTAAGTAAGTCTGTTTTTTTCATATTTTCGTATTGAAATTAATTTTTACACTATGAATAAATCACTACTACGCCCGCTCGCACTCACTTTTTGTTTTTTTATTGTATGTTTCTTACAAGTCAACTCTCAAAATTTTACTTGGATGAAAGGTACCAATTCAGGCAATCAACTCGGCGTTTACGGAGTAATAGGCTCTGCGGCAATCGGCAATAATCCCGGTGGGAGAGAAAACTCAATTTTTTGGAAAGATGCGTCCGGCAATTTTTGGATTTTTGGCGGTTACGGTGTAGACTTTATCGGAAACACAAGTTATCTAAGCGATTTATGGAAATATAATCCATCAACAAATTTATGGGTATGGCAAAAAGGGAGCAATATTATTGATCAGGTTGGTGTGTATGGTAGCCTAGGCGTTCCTTCAGCTTCCGCAAGTCCAGGAGGCAGAATTGGTTCTGTTTCGTGGGTTGATCAAAGTGGTAATTTTTGGTTATTTGGCGGCTATGGCTTAGGTTCCTTGCCCGGCTACGGTTATTTGAGTGATTTGTGGAAATTTAATCCCGGAACTAATCAGTGGACCTGGGTGGCAGGAAGCAATGTAATAAACCAGCCAGCACAATATGGAACACAGGGTGTTTCCTCAGCCACCAACATACCCGGAGCCAGAACCGGTTCCAAATGTTGGGTAGACGGTTCGAATAACGTTTGGATATTCGGAGGAATTGGAAATACCACAAACACTCTCACCGTTGGTCACCTTGATGATTTGTGGAAGTATAATACCTCCATCAACGAGTGGGTATGGATGAAAGGAACAAATGCAATTAACCAAAATGGTTTATATGGCACTCAAGCTGCGCCTTCACCTACTAATAATCCAGGGGCAAGAAAATGGCCTATGGGATGGGTAGATCTTACAAACGGAACATTATGGTTATTCGGAGGTGAAGGTTTTGATGCTCTGAGTCCTAATTTAGGACAGCTCAATGATCTGTGGAAATTTGATATCAATACCAACGATTGGGTTTGGGTTAATGGCAGTAATAGCATTAATCAAATAGGTAATTATTCTACTTTTGGAGTTCCTTCGCCAGCAAATCGTCCTGGTGCCAGAAGCAACGCTATTACCTGGCTAGATGCCGCCAATAACTATTGGCTGTTCAGCGGCTTTGGTATAACCACAAACACGATTACAGGACAATTAAATGATTTATGGAGATACGATGTTTCGTTAAATCAATGGACGTGGGTAAAAGGTAACAATGCGTTGAATCAAAATGGCTCCTACGGATCTCAGGGTGTTGGCGCTGCAACGAATATACCAGGTGCCAGATTAGGAAGTGTAAATTGGATGGATAGCAATAATAATCTGTGGTTTTTTGGTGGTAAAGGTTTTCCGTCCACTGGGGCGGCCTCAGAGCTTAACGATGTATGGAAATATCAAAACTGCTTCATTAGCCCTATCACCATGACTATTTCTACTGCAAATCAAACTATGTGTGCGAATGAGACTACATCGCTAACCGTTATTGGCTCTAGCTCCTACACATGGTCGACTAATGGCAATT
>CALMND010000002.1 GCA_937868565.1 uncultured Bacteroidota bacterium
TGCGACCAGATCCAAAAAAAACACATATATATGTATGATAAAAATAATTAACTAATTGATAATGTGATGTTTATAAATAATATAGTGGACAAATTAGAAATGAAATTGCGGATTTGGACAAAACAACCTACTTTTGGGTATGGTATTGCATCGGGCCTTAGAAAAAAAAATAATTCATTTAGCAAAAAAATTTCCTGTAATTACCGTTACGGGTCCACGCCAATCGGGCAAAACAACGCTGATTAAAAATATATTTCCAGATAAAATGTATTTTTCTCTGGAAGATCCAGACACTTTACTACTCGTTAAAAACGATACTCGTGGTTTTTTAGAGCGTTATAAAAAAGGACTTATAATTGATGAGGCACAATTATATCCCGAATTGTTCTCATACATACAAACTCATGTTGATAAGCATAATAAATCAGGGCAAATAGTATTAAGTGGTTCGCAAAACTTTTTATTGCTTGAAAAAATATCGCAATCACTTGCGGGCAGAACTGCCATTGTTCGTTTATTGCCCTTTAGTTTAGCTGAACTGCATAACTCTTCCTACGATAGCTCAAATTTAAACAGCCTACTCTACAAAGGCATGTATCCGCGCTTGTATGATAAACGCATTGCGCCTATTGACTTTTACCCTTCCTATATAAATAGTTATGTTGAGCGGGATGTGAGACAACTAAAAAACATAAGTAACTTATCTGTATTTATAAAATTTCTCAAACTTTGCGCGGCCAGAATAGGTCAATTAGTTAATTTTAGTTCGTTAGCCGTTGAGTGCGGAGTGTCAGAAAACACCATTAAGGCCTGGTTCTCGGTTTTGGAAACAAGATATATTGTTTATTTTCTACGACCCTATCACAACAATTTAAATAAACGATTAGTGAAAACTCCCAAGCTGTATTTTTGGGATACCGGCCTTGCTTGCTCCTTATTGGGAATCACAGAAAAAGCGAAACTGCCTGATCATTACTTAAGAGGGAATTTATTTGAAAATTTTATTATTAACGAGATTCAAAAACAATTTTATAATCAGGCAGTCATCGCACCGATTTATTTCTGGAGGGATAAAACAGGGCACGAGGTAGATTGCATTTTGGAACGCAACGGAAAAATTACCGCCATAGAAATAAAATCAGGTCAAACGTTTCATCGCGATTTTTTGAATGGATTAGATTATTTTGCTAAATTATACAATCCAGTCATTAAGGAATCATTTCTGATTATGGGGGCTAATACACATATAAACTCAGGAAAAATAAAAATTTTAAGTTGGGATTTTTTAAAGGAGGGAAAAATATAAAAATTTATCAAAAAAAGAGGTTGCTCTTTCGAAACAACCTCTTTTTAATTGGAAAGAAATCTTTATTTATTTACAATAATCTTTTGTTTTATAACCTGATTATTACTTTGTCCAACTACAAAATAAATTCCGTTAGCCATTTCGTTAATTAAAACCTTGCGCTCTGTATTAGCTTTCAAAGAAATCGTTTTAACAACTTGCCCTAATTCGTTAATGAAGGATAGACGAATATCTGATGGAGATAGAATCGTAAACTCACCATTATTGGGGTTAGGGTACACTTCGACTACGCTCAGTGCATTATGTTTTTCATTAATTCCCGTGCAAGCATTTACATTTTGAGTGAAGGTAGAGTTGTTAACACAACCGTTATTGTCTGTCCCGGTTACAGTATAAGTAGTGGTAGTCGAAGGAGAAACGGCGATACCAGCGGTTGTGGCATTAGAATTCCATGTATAACTTGTTGCACCACTTGCTGTTAAGTTAGCCGTTTGCCCAATACAAATATAATTTGTAGAAGAACTTAGTATTGTAATTGACGGTAAAGGATTTATAGTATTTATTACAGTTGTTACAGTTTCAACACAAGCAGCTGTAGTAATGGATACAGTGTATGCGCCTGTGTGAATTGTGCCGGCATTTGCTATGCTTGGATTTTGTACTACGGCGGTAAAACTGTTAGGTCCTGCCCACAAATAAGTTGGCGTTGCAGTACCCGTAATGCTTACACTTAAATTAATTGTAGTTCCCATACATAAAGCACCTGTAGTAACAGTGGGACTTAGAGAAGCGCAGCCGAATAACTTTACCAAAAAGGCATCTTGACCTCCACCATATACAGTTTGATGAGCCCCTACAGTGGCTATTACATTACTTGCATTTGAATCTGTATTTCCTGCCAAATACACATTGCCCGTGAGATCTGCAGCGCATGAATATCCTTCTTCAGTTCCAGTACCCCCGTAATAAGTACCCCATTGCCTTATACCGTTAGAATTAAACTGTACTATAAAGGCATCAGTATTTCCGCCAAACGTAGTTTGATGCGCCCCTACCGTAGCTATTGCTGTACCTATATTTGAATCCGTAATTCCTGCCAAGTGCACATTACCTGTGACATCAGCAACACAGGATAGACCTCTTTCGTTTCCGCCACCGCCGTAATAAGTACCCCATTGTCTTAGTCCGCTTGAATTAAACTTTACTAAAAAAGCGTTAGAACCTAAACCTGCACCGAATACAGGTTGGTGCGATCCCGGGGTCGCTATTACTGTACCTATATTGGAATCTGTAGTTCCAGCCAAATAAACATTGGCTGCTGCGTCAATAGAGCATGAATTTCCTTCTTCAGCTCCAGTACCTCCGTAGTATGTAGCCCATTGCCTTACTCCGTTTGCATTAAATTGTACTATAAATGCGTCGTTACTATTATTGACGGATTGATGCGCACCTGCTGTGGCTATTACTGTACCCGTATTAGTATCTGTATTTCCTGCCAAATACACATTGCCCAATGCATCAGCAACGCAGGAATTTCCTAAATCATTATTACCATTACCCCCATAATAGGTACCCCACTGCCTAACTCCATTTGAATTAAACTTTACCAAAAAGGCATCATAAGT
>CALMND010000003.1 GCA_937868565.1 uncultured Bacteroidota bacterium
AGTCCAGAAGCAAAAAAAAATGCTGAAAATTTAAAGACACTAATTAGTTACGCACGTTATTATTACACCCACCCGGGTGGTGCAAAAGCGGATAATATTGGAAGTGTTATTAACACGGAAGGGGACGAGTTTGGGCCCATATTAACTGAAGACCAATCGCAAATGATATATAATTACACCGGAATTAAAAGTACTGGTGGCAAGCAAAATAACACGTGGCAAAAAGATGAAAAAGGAAATTACTATCCCGACATCTATTGTAGCATAAAGCAAGAAGGAGATTTTACGGAGCCGTTTGTCGTTAAGAACATTAATGGTCGCGGACCGGATATTGCTCTTTCGCTCAGTCACGATGGAAGAGTTTTGTTTATTTATCGCTATAACGATGAAGGTCGCGGCGATATTTATCAGTGTGATTTGGCTGGTCATGAGTTTTCGAAACCATACAAATTAAAGGGGGCGGTCAATAGCGGTTCTTGGGAGGGCTCTTGCTCGCTTTCACCGGATGGTAAGACGCTTTATTTTATAAGTGATAGACCGGGTGGAAAGGGAGGAAAGGATATTTACAGAGCCAGTCTGGCTCAAGACTCCAGTTGGACAAACATTATTAATTTAGGTGATTCTGTTAATACACCATTCGATGAAGAGTCCCCATTTATGCACGCAGATGGTAAAACTCTTTTTTACAGTTCCAAGGGTAGGACAACCAGTGGGGGATTCGATATTTTTAAATCTGTTATGCGAAAAGATTCCTTGTTTAAAAAAGCTGAAAATTTAGGTTATCCTATAAACTCTCCGGGTGACGATGTCTTTTTTGTATTGTCGGCAAATGGCGAAAATGCCTATTTAAGTAGTGATAGGAAAGAAGGAAAAGGATTTAGGGACATTTATCACGTAGAACCGCACTTTAAAGGGCCAAAACCTTCGTTGTGTTTGCTAAAAGGCAGCGTAAGCAAAGATAATAAACCATTTAGTGTTGAAATAAAGGTGGAGATAAGTACAAAGAACAACCACTTATATTCGAAATTATATTCTAACGCGGGTAGCGGAAATTATTTGTTAACACTGCCTACCGGCGAAGCCTACAAATTAACCTATACCCCTAAAAACTTTGAAACTAAAACTTTTCAGGTAGATCTTACCGACATGGTGGGTTATGTGGAAAAAATAAAAAATATTGAATTTGCGTCAGTAAACGACAGCTTAAAAAACCAAATAAAAACCGAAGTTGTTTCTCAAAAAACCATGTCCGTTCCTGCACCAACAAACGCTGTGGTTGTAAATACCCCGACCATTCCGGTTAAACAGGTTTCGGTAAAAGAGCATACTTTGACGTCGTTACAAACTACTTTAACGCTTAAAGAAGAACCGAAAGAAGTAATCGGGCAACAAACTCAAAGTAATGTTCATGAAATAAAAAATGCTAAAGAGTCAGGCGATACCAGCGCTAACTCAAAGAACCTGCAGGCGGCGGAGAATAAAACCTTGAAAATAACGGAAACTAAAACGCTTTCTATCAATCCGAAAAGTGTGATAAAAGATTCCATGACAACAACAAGCAAAAAAATGGATCCAGCCATTAGAACAGCTTCAGTAGCCCCTTCTAAACAATTAGCAGCTAAAGACACACTTAAGGCCATAATTACTGCCAGCGCTGATACAAAACAAAAGATGGGCGTTGTAAATTTAAAAAAGGAAGAAAGCAAAATAAAAACAGATTCGGTCAAAACTCTACCAAAAACGGTAAGTGAAACCGCTAAAAACTTAAAAAAGGACACGGTGATACCAAATAAACCTATGGCTAAAACAACGTCTACACCTAGCTTACCAAAAAAAGTGATAATAAACGATTTTACACCTCATACCAAAGGGCATGAAAAAATGAAATTGTACGCCCAAAATTATGGCCTTATTGAATTAAGTGATTTAACCTTTAAAGCCCAGATATCAGCGTTTAAGGGTAATGGAGAATATAGTTATCCTAAACTAAATAAATTAGGTAAAATTGAGGAGTTACATTTAAATGATGGTTACACAAGACTGATGATAGGAGGAACTTTTAAAAATTATATTACTGCGTTTGATTTCGTGAGAAAGGTGATAAGCGCTGGTCATGATGACGTTTATATTGTAGCTATTTATAAAGGGGAGCGATACAGTATCGAAGATTTGGAAGCGGTAGGAATTTTTAGATGAAATAGTGCTTGGAGTAAAAATAAGCTATCGGGGCACCAAGTGCTTAGTATTAGTAAAGTGTGAGCGCAATTTAAACTGTTACTTTCGTTCATAATTTTCTTAACAAATCCTACTTATTTCAGTATCTTTGTTTACAGTTTTTAAAAATCTCTGTAAAACTGTATGTCATTCAATACTAAATACATTTTTGTAACCGGTGGTGTAACATCTTCACTCGGAAAAGGAATTATAGCAGCTTCATTGGCCAAATTACTTCAGGCCCGGGGCTTCACGGTTACTATCCAAAAACTCGATCCATATATAAATATCGATCCGGGTACCTTAAATCCTTACGAACACGGGGAGTGTTATGTGACCGATGACGGTGCCGAAACCGATTTAGATTTAGGTCACTATGAAAGATTTTTAAATGTAAGAACCTCGCAAGCCAATAATGTAACCACTGGTCGTATTTACCAGTCGGTTATTGAAAAAGAGAGGAAAGGGGAGTTTCTGGGCAAAACTGTTCAGGTCATTCCGCACATAACTGATGAAATAAAAAACCGGATTAAAATATTAGGTAAAACTAAGCAATACCAGTTTATCATTACTGAAATTGGTGGAACCGTGGGTGATATAGAATCACTTCCATATATAGAAGCAGTAAGGCAATTAAAATGGGAGTTAGGTAACGATTGCGCAGTTATTCATCTGACCTTGTTGCCTTATTTAGCAACTTCAGGGGAGTTAAAAACAAAACCAACCCAGCATTCTGTTAAACTGCTTCTTGAGTACGGCGTGCAGCCTGATATTCTGGTTTGCCGTTCAGAACATCCGATTAACAAAGACATTAAACGGAAAATAGCCCTATTTTGTAACGTTAGTCCTGAATCTGTTATCGAGGCATTGGATGCTTCAACTATTTACGAAGTGCCATTATTAATGGAAAAGGAAAAACTGGATGAAATAGTTTTAAAGCGTTTGCATGTTACAAGTCATTCCGAAGTTCAATTGGACAAATGGAAAAATTTTCTGAACAAATTTCATAACCCGGGCAAAGAAACCACCATTGGTTTGATAGGTAAATACGTTGAATTAAAAGAATCCTATAAATCTATAGCAGAAGCTTTTATTCACGCAGGCGCTGTTAACGATTGTAAAGTAAAAGTAGAGTGGATCCACAGCGAAAGTCTGGACGAAGACAACGTGAATGAAAAACTAAAAAATTTACAAGGTGTTTTGGTTGCTCCTGGCTTTGGTAACCGGGGCATTGAAGGTAAAATTGCCGCCATAAAATATGCCCGCGAAAATAATGTTCCCTTTTTGGGAATATGTCTTGGCATGCAATGTGCTGTAATTGAATTTGCACGTAATGTATTAAATTTAAAAGATGCGCACAGCCGCGAAATGAATCCGGCAACAAGTAATCCGGTGATAGACCTTTTGGAAGCACAGAAAAATATTTCTCATATGGGAGGCACCATGCGTCTGGGATCTTATCCTTGCAGGGTAGAGGAGGGGACGCTTGCTTATCGCGTTTATGGAAAAAGTGAAGTGAATGAGCGGCATAGACACCGATATGAATTTAATAACGAATACACCAAAAAATTTGTTCAGGCAGGCATGGTTATTTCAGGAATTAATCCTGGTGCTGGTTTGGCAGAAATTATTGAAATACCTACACATCCGTTTTTTATTGGTGTTCAATTTCATCCGGAATATAAGAGCACCGTTGAAAATCCGCATCCACTATTTGTTAGCTTTGTAAAAGCCGCACTCAATTAACTTGATTTGCTTTTAACTAAACAAATACGGCATGCAACTTTCACACATAGGCTATTTTAGTAAAACTCACGGTATTAAAGGCCTTTTGGTATTAAAAGAATCAATCCCTTTTTTTGTGGAACAGGTTAAAGTCCTTTTTATTGATAAAGAGGGAAGCATGGCTCCGTATTTTATTAAAGAAATTAAACAAGGAAACCAAAATTACATAGTTTCGTTGGAGGAGGTAGATAGTATTGAAAAGGGGAGGGCACTCGTTGGAAAAAAAGTATCGGTGGATTCAAGCCTAATTAATACCGAAAAAGAAGATGAGTTTAGCTGGCTTGGTTATAATTTAATCGATAAAAATTTTGGTTCTCTGGGACTTATTGAAGAAGTTACAACTAATGGGCAGCAAGTTTTGGTTAGATTAAACTACCAGGGCAAGGAAATATTGCTACCCCTGATTGAAGATTTTATAGAGCGTGTAGACGACAAGCAGAAAAAAATATTTTTTAATGCGCCGAATGGTTTAATTGAACTGTATTTGTAATACAGACCCACTTTTATTTAAGCCTAAAGCCGGCATAGAGTTATTTATCGTTCAACTAGCTACAAAAATTACTAATAAAAGATTTTTTCTTGGAGAAGAGTTTTAGTTTAAAGAAATCCTCAGAACCTTCCGATTTTTTAGACAGGGGTGATGATTACATGTTTTGTGAAATCGGCGAAATGTTCTATTCCTTTACTAGCGTATAAACCTGTTGAATTTTTGAGTTGAAAAGTCTCACATGATAAACCCCGTTTTGCAAAAACCCGACATCTACCTCACTTTTTTCAGTCAAGTTGTTTTGTTGGTATACCAGTTGCCCCAAAGCACTTGTGATTATCAAAGATGTTTCCGCTTCCGCCTGACTTTCAAGATTAATAAATATTTTATTGGTGAAGGGACTCGGGTAAATCTTTTGCTCATTTAAATCCGAAACTTCAAGAATTTTGGATGTTGGAGTTTTGATAATTTTCTTCCCGGTAGAAGCATGTTTTGTTTTTAATGAAAGTAAATACACTCCATCCGGAAAATTATCCATGATTATGGAATCCTGATAATGCCCGGATGGTTTGAGTATGTTTGAATAAACCGTTAGCACATTTTGTCCTAAAAGATTAAAAATGTATAGCGTAGAGGTGTCACTATTTGCCAGATAATAAACAGCTTGTGTTCTTTTTTGGAAAGGGTTAAGGCTTACGTTAAGTGTGTCAATTGGGAGTTGTGCGCTCGTTACGAAAACAAACGAAATGCAGACAAGAGTTAATTGAAGTTTAGTCACCGTTATTATTTGCATTAAATTAACGAAAATATTTCATAGTTTTTGATAGCCGTTAACTAGTAGAGTTCTAAAGAACTAAGTTTAAAAAAATTATCAATTTATCTCAATTCGTCTTCGTTTAATAGCGAATAACAAGGATTTTTTAAAAAGGGCTTTTGTCAAGCCTAGTCATAATTTTTGTAATGCGCAGATGCATTCTTACGACAGAAAATTTATTTCCGTTTCTTTTTTTCGCTATACTTTTTGTCTTGACACAAAAAGTAACAAAAAAGTC
>CALMND010000004.1 GCA_937868565.1 uncultured Bacteroidota bacterium
TTTTGTCTTCTAAAATGTGTTGGTCTAAATTATCAAGCAATTGTTTGTAGCGTACATTTCCTTTAGATTGAATAAGTCGTTTAGCAAGAGATGTACGAATGATAAAAGTGAGAAACTGAGAAGGATTTAAGCCAATTTCGGCGGCCTGGTGAAAAAAGAAAGAAGACGGCATCATGCCGCTAGTGGTATTCGGGTCATTCAGAAATATTTTTCCGTCCTTAGCCAAAAACCCATCAATTCTGGCGTACACATCAAAATGCAAGTCGTAAAATAATTTTTCACACTCTTTTCTAATGTCTTCTATTTGTTCGTGGGGGATATCTATAGGGGTGATTTTGCGCGACAAGCCCGGAAGGTACTTACTGCGGTAATCAAACAATTCTTTTCCTTTTCTTATCTCAGTGGGTGGTAGAGCAATAGCCCGACCGGCTTCATCTTCTAAAACGATACAACTAAATTCTTTTCCTTCGATAAAGCCTTCCACTAAAACTGTGCTTTCTCCGTCCAAACTCTCTAACACAAAACCATTCTTGGTTAGGTGCATATTTAAGTACGACACTAGTTCGTTAGGATTGTAAATAATCGGCGTATTTAGTTCTTTAGGATAGCTAATTAGAATGGGCATGCCAATGCCTTCGCGAATATCGGCGAGTTGTTTTACATAATTTGTTTTTTCATCTTCGGAGAAGCCTTGCCATTCCTTAGCATCCAGCCATCTCGTAAAAAGTGCTTTTTCTACTGCACTCATAAATTGGAACTCATCCTCAGAATTTAAAATACTCACACCAATACTGGAACCTTGATTAGCAGGCTTTACCACGCAGGGAAATCCTATTTTTTCTTTTACGTTTTTAAAAGAATTTTTAGCTTTTCCTTCAATCCAGTGGTTGCGATTAATAGTAATGTAATTAGGGCTGTTAAAGCCTTTACTAATCATTAGTTCTTTTTGCAGAGCTTTATCAATACCAATCGACGAGGGTAAAATTCCTGACCCGCTGTATGGAATTTGATAATATTCAAAAAGCCCTTGTATGCGTCCATCTTCGCCATTGGGGCCATGCAGACACAAAAAAGCAAAATCAATTTTTTGTTTTAATTCTGATACACTTAATTTTTTACCAATCTTTGAGATGAGTTTATTTTGTTCGGTTTCATCCAGGTTTCCAAGATTTTCTGCATACAACTGAAAGTGAGAATCACCCAAGGGCAGGAATTCAATAGGGGGATAAAAATCACGAATAGTACCTTTGTAAATAAATTCCCAGTTTAATTCTACAAAACTTCCAAAACTATCCACAAACACAGGAACTGCTTCAAACAAAGATTTGTTGAGATTATCATACACAGTGCGTCCCCCTGCAAAAGAGATTTCGCGCTCTTTGCTTTGTCCACCGAAAATAATACCTATCCGTGTTTTTTGAAGCATCTGAAGTTAATTACAAAATTGATAATTATTCAAAAGTAAAAGAAAGCGAATATGAGCCGCTGATCATTTTTGGAAATAATTAACATTGGTTTGTAGAAACTATTAATTTGTACTAGCCTTTAATGTTTAATTTTGTGCTGTTTTAATGATAGCCAGGTATTTAATTTTTTTCAGTATCATAGTTCTTGTTGAGGTCTATTTTCTTTTCGGAATGCGAGGATATACTCAGGACTTCTCGCCGAACAAAAGAAATGTTATTCTTTACATTTGTTACACGCTTTTTGCAATTAATTTAATATTGGGTATTGCCGGAATGTTTTATCCACCGCCAAACTGGAATAATTTTTTTAGGTTGGTTTCTTCCGCTTTCCTTATTCTGGTGGTGTGTAAACTTTTGGGGGATGTTTTCTTCTTGGTCGACGATATCATACGTTTATTCCGTTGGCTATTTTCGTTACTTAAGAGTAAGACAACTACAGAGGTTGTTGAAACGGCTGAGAAAATAGGCCGCCTTAAATTCCTGACCAATGTTGCGGTTGCTTTTACAGTAATTCCTGCCATAGGGTTTATTTATGGAATTGTGCGTGGAGCCTACAAATACAGGCTGCATAAAGTAATTGTACCCTCGTCAAACCTTCCCGAAGCATTCGATGGTTTTAAAATAGTTCAAATTTCAGACATTCATACAGGTTCTTTTATGGACAATAGTGCTTTAAACAAAGCTTTTGACATTGTGATGCAACAGAATGCCGACCTTATTCTTTTTACTGGAGATCTGGTGAATAACGAGGCTAAAGAAACTTTTGGTTACGAAGGGGTTTATAGTCGCTTGAAAGCGCACCATGGCGTTTTTTCAGTTTTAGGCAATCACGATTACGGTGATTATGTACAATGGGACAGCGATGTCGCAAAACGTAAAAACTTAGAAGATTTAAAAGAAGTGCACAAAAAAGCGGGATGGCGCTTGTTAATGAATGAGCACGTTCCCATTGAGAAAGAAGGTCAAAAAATAGCTTTGCTCGGAATTGAAAATTGGGGTGGAAGCATGCATTTCCCTAAATATGGAAAAATGACCGAGGCATATAAAGGCGCGGAACACTATCCTTATAAAATTTTAATGAGTCACGACCCTAGTCATTGGGAAAAACAAGTGCAACCTGACTATCCAAGCATTGATTTAACCTTAAGTGGTCACACCCATGGTATGCAATTGGGTATTGAAATTCCTGGCTTTAAGTGGAGTCCCTCGCAATGGGTTTACAAACAGTGGGCGGGATTATACAAACAAGGAAATCAATTTTTGTATGTAAATCGGGGACTCGGCTTCTTGGGGTATCCTGGCCGTTTGGGCATTTGGCCGGAGATTACGCTGATTGAGTTGAAAAAAGCTTAAGTAGTTGCAAATTTCGTGAATTTTCATTAATTTATTCTATAGATTCCGCTTATCCTGCAGAGGATATTTACAAGCAACACTGGGTTATCAATAGAGCCCGCGGCAATAACAAACCTGCCAATTTTCTTAATTCGCTCCTGCTTATTTGCGAAATTCGTGGTTATATTTACCACCATGTTTTCCTTTAAAGCCATCATCCAAAAATTTGCCAGCAAAGGTGAAAAAACCGGCTGGACATATATAGATATACCAAAAGATATTATTCTGAAACTTAAATTAAAAACGAAAAAGGAATTTAGAACAAAGGGAATAATAGATGATGTAAAATTTGAGCGCTTAGCTTCGTATCCCATTGGAGAAGGAAATTTTATTATAGCTATTAACAGTGACTTGCGCAAAAAGTTAGGAAAAAAGGAGGGCGCAATAATAAGCGTAAAGTTTGAACTCGATAAAGCCGAAGCCTCACAGTCCCATGAATTGTTGGATTGCCTGAGAGAAGATCAAGAAGCCTGTGAACAATTTTTGTCACAACCAAAATCACATCAAAATTATTTTCACAACTATATTAATAGTGCCAAAACAACTGCTACTAAGGCCGGCAGAATAGTACAAACTATAAACGCCATGCACAAAAAACAAAATTACGGTGAGATGATTAGAAGCCTTAATAAGAAAAACCAATAGATAAAAGTGTACCTGGTACAAATAAAAAAACCTCAACTTTTCGGTTGAGGTTTTTCATTATTTACTTCGCACTTCTGAATACTGAGAGGCTTAGTATCTGTATGCGTCCGACTTAAACGGTCCTTCTACTTTTACACCAATATAATCAGCTTGTTCTTTGTTTAGGGTATCTAACTCAACACCAATTTTTGCGAGGTGTAAACGTGCTACTTTTTCATCTAAAATTTTCGGTAACACATATACTTTCTTTTCGTAAGCGGCCGTGTTTGTCCATAATTCAATTTGAGCCATAGTTTGATTAGTAAATGAATTACTCATCACAAAACTAGGGTGTCCGTTTGCACAACCTAAATTCACCAAACGGCCTTCAGCTAAAACAATAATGTCTTTACCATTGATGGTGTATTTATCAACCTGTGGCTTAATCACATCTTTAGTTTTGCCATAAGTAGTATTTAACCAGGCCATATCAATCTCCGTATCAAAGTGACCAATATTACATACAATAGCACCGTGTTTCATGGATTCAAAATGACGCCCCACTACGATGTCTTTATTACCTGTAGTAGTTACGATGATGTCTGCAACTTTAACGGCATTATCCATTTTTTGAACCGCATAACCGTCCATAGCAGCTTGTAAAGCACAAATAGGGTCAATCTCAGTTACAATTACACGAACACCTTGTGACGAAAGAGACTGAGCTGAACCTTTTCCAACATCGCCATACCCTGCAACCACAGCTACTTTACCAGCTAACATAATATCGGTTGCTCTGCGGATAGCATCAACCAACGATTCGCGGCAACCGTATTTATTATCAAATTTAGATTTGGTTACAGAGTCGTTTACATTAATCGCAGGTAATAACAGTGTGCCGTTTTTCATGCGTTCATACAAACGGTGAACGCCGGTAGTTGTTTCTTCGGACAGGCCTCTAATTCCTGCGGCCAACTCAGGATATTTATCAAACACCATGTTGGTTAGATCCCCACCATCGTCCAAAATCATATTTAATGGTTGGCGATTTTCACCAAACCAAAGAGTTTGTTCAATGCACCAGTCAAACTCTTCAGCGTTCATACCTTTCCAAGCGTACACCTGAATTCCTGCAGCAGCAATAGCCGCAGCGGCATGGTCTTGGGTTGAGAAAATATTACAAGAACTCCATGTTACCTCTGCACCCAGTGCAGTAAGTGTTTCAATTAACACGGCTGTTTGAATAGTCATGTGCAGACAACCGGCAATACGCGCACCTTTTAAAGGTTGCGAAGCGCCATATTCCTTACGAAGTGCCATTAAACCAGGCATTTCTTCTTCAGCTAATTTAATTTCTTTACGACCCCATTCAGCTAGGGAGATATCTTTTACTTTGTAAGCAAGATATTTTTCAGTTGTTGTACTTGACATTTTATTTTGTTTTACGTTATTTTTTAAAGAATACAAAGATAAGCTTTAAGTTTGTAATCCTCAAGTAATTATTTGTGTTTCAAATCCGCGAAATAAACCAAAATATAAGTATGGGACTGCTCAATATGCCTGAGTTTTCAAAAGGGGAGGCAATGGAGTCGAAGAGAGAATGTGAAAAAAGGGGTACAATGTGTCTGCTTAAAAAAATGTTAAAAGATGAATCTTTTGAGCTATCTTATACAGAACACAACAAACCCTTTTTTCCTAGTAGTAAAGAGCAAAGTTCTATATCTCATTCACATGATAAACTAGCGATTATTTTGAATAAAACTGAAAACACTGGAATAGATATTGAGTTGATAAGAGATAAAGTGAGAAAAGTGCAGCATAAATTTTTAAACAAAAGGGAACTTTTATTTGCAAACAATAATGTTGAACGGTTAATCACCCTATGGGCTGCGAAGGAAGCGCTTTACAAGGTGTACGGTTTAAAGGGGCTGGATTTTATGAATAACATCTTTATATCAGATTTTGAAGGTTCGGTTTTGTTTGGTAAAATTGAAACAATAGGGTATAATAAAGAATATCAAATGGTGTGCGAAAAACTAGAGGATTACATTCTGGTTTATATTTTAAATGAAGTTTGAAAAATTTATAGAAAGGCTCCAGCAGCAGAAAGAAACGATGCTGGCTGTGTTAGTTGATCCGGATAAGTTCAATCCGGAATTAATTCGTTTGGCAAATACCTCAAACGTAAGTTGCTTTTTAGTGGGCGGAAGTGTGTTAAAAAACGGAACCGTAAAAAAGGTAGTGGATGCAATAAAAATAATTTCTTCCATTCCTGTTGTTATCTTTCCTGGTGACGAAAAACAATTAAGCTCTAACGCCGATGGCCTTTTTTTACCGGGTCTTCTATCAGGCCGCAACCCCGAATATTTGATTGGCAAACAAATCAAAATGGCGCCTCTGATTAAGAAGATGAAACTCAGGCACGTGCCAATGGCTTATTTATTGATAGACGGCAACCGGACATCGACCACACAAAAAATTACGCGAACAATGCCTATGAATCCAAAAAAGATTAAGGAGATTGTGCACACGGCAATGGCTGCCGAATATTTGGGGTATAAATTAATTTACCTGGAAGCGGGCAGTGGTGCTAAAACTGAAATACCAATTCGAATCGTTAAAGAGGTTAAAAAGAAGGTGACCCTACCGGTAATTGTTGGTGGAGGGATTGATTCAAAGAACAAAGTTAAAAGGGCGATCCAATCAGGAGCCAATATGATTGTGATTGGTAATGCCCTCGAAAAAAATGTATATTTACTCGCAGAAATCAGCTCTTGCTTTAGTAAAACGATAAGCAATGTTTCTAAATAGTTACTCGGATACTGGAAAATTAAATGAGCTAAAAATTATAATAAACAGCCTATGAGATTGGTGGTTATTACACCCACAAAAGACTTTACGGATGAAACGAGTTTGGTTACAAAAATGTTTGAGAGCGGATTAAAAACCCTTCACTTAAGAAAACCGAGTTACTCCACCAATCAAATGAAGCAATACATTAAAGAAATTCCTGAGCATTTTCATGATCGCATTGTTATTCACTCGCACCATGATTTAGCACTAAAGTTCACGCTTAAAGGAATTCACTTAGGCAGAATACATTTATCAAAAAAATGGAAGTATTGGCTCGTTCGTTTTCGCTTAAAAATGAAGTTTGATAAAATTTCAAAGAGCCGTTCTTACTCCCGTTTGCAGCACGTGTTTAATAAAGAAGAAAGGACCTTCGATTATTTTTTACTAGGAACGGTTTTTAATAACATGACCGGTGAATTGTATAGTGGATTTTATGAAGCAGGCGTGATTGAGGCAAACAAAAGCAGTGGAAAAAAACTGATTGCGCGTGGAGGTACATCGTTGAGCTCAGTTTCCAAAGTAATGAAGTATAATTTTTACGGTTTGGCATTTAACTCCTTTTTATGGAGAGCAGAAAATCCCTACGATAACTTTTTAAAAATTCTCGAAGAGTTTAAAAAGAATAATTTGGAACTTGAATAATGACCCTGTTGGGACTCATCGCATTAATTTTTGGCATCTTAGGTGTTGTACTTACTATTTTGCAAAACATCTGGTGTTGGCCAGCAGCTTTGATTTCAGCCGTTGCATCAGTTGCTGAGTTCTATCAGCAAAAACTATTTGGCGACATGGCTCTACAAATTTTTTATTGTTTTGCCGGCATTTATGGTTGGGTCTATTGGAATAAAAATAAAACACAAAAGTTCATAATCGCAAAAACAGAGTCTCAGAAAATTCCTTTATTGATGGCGGCAACTATTTTACAAGCAACGCTCTATTACGTACTATTAACTAAATTTAAGGGAGACAAGCCGCTTTTTGACGCAATACTTACTGCGGCAAGTTTAACAGCAACTTATATGATGACAAAAAAATGGCTGGAGAACTGGCTAGTGTGGGTAGTTATTGATGGGGCATACGTGTTGCTTTACGGTATAAAACATATGTGGCTTTTTGCGCTATTATATCTAGTATTCAGTATAATTGCTTTCTATGGGTGGATAAAATGGAGCAAAACAGTATCATAAAAATAGCCGTCGTTGGACCCGAAAGCACTGGTAAAACTTGGCTTTGCGAGGCTTTGGCGAAACATTATCAAACCGTTTGGGTGCCAGAATATGCAAGAGAATATTTTAATCAGTCCGATATTTATAATTACACGTTAAGCGATTTAGAACTTATTGCCAGAAAACAAATTGAATCCGAAAACGAACTACTTATAAAGGCAAATCGTTTTTTGTTTTGTGATACCACGTTAATTACACTCAAAATCTGGGCAGATCTGGAGTTTAACACAACTCTCGCAAGCATAGAGGAAGAATTGGTAAAAAGGCACTATGACCTGTATCTTATAACTAATACCGATATTCCCTGGCATAAGGATGAACAAAGGCAAAATAAATTTAACAGGAATCGGATTTTCGAAATGAACTTAGAACTTCTCGCAAAAAGCCAAATACCACATGCAATCATTTCAGGAAAAGAGGAGCTGAGGCTTTATTCTGCCATTGAACAGATCGATAATAAATGGAATAAGCAGGTTGATTAATATCATACATAAGTTGGGCTAACCCGAAACATATTTGCCGACTATCGGTAGTTTACTCATCGCCCAAACGCAGCCAAAAGACACTGACAAGCAGCAAGCCACTGTGATAGGAATTCCCAGTACGGGCGTAATCAGCCAAAAACCAATACCATATTTATTCAATTCCAGAATTACCAACCAATGAATAAGGTAAATGCCGTAACTATGTTTCGAAATGTTGGCACTGATAACTGCAAGCACTTTTGACTGGAAAAAATCAAGATTCAATTTTTTAACCAGCAAAAAAACACCAACTGACAGAATCACAATGTTTGGGCGTAAATAGTCGTAATACGTATGAACAAAGGAGTTGCTTTGCTTCGAATAATAATAGGTTAACCCCGCCGTAGCAGAATAACCTGTTAGTGCAATAAGAGCGGCTTGCCAAACACTGTAATTAAATTGCGCAACAGAGAGATAATAACCTAAAATAAGAAAGCCGAGATAACCAGTGAAATAGTACAAATCAAATGAAGTTCTTAAAAAAGACAAAGCCGGTAATTGAATGCACAAGGCTACAAAAAAAAAAAAAAGAAAGTAGAGGAGCTCTTTTTCATTTGCTTTTCTGGCCCATTGGCCAATAATTGGAATAAATAA
>CALMND010000005.1 GCA_937868565.1 uncultured Bacteroidota bacterium
AAATAAGGATTATAGTGCCAGTAAAAATAAAACAATTTGTTTGTATTTTATTAACGAAATGTCTTATTACCAAACTTTATCCCTTTATTTATTAAATGTAATTTTGCGTCATGTTTGAGCCGTCTGTTTTCTTAACCATTTTGATAGGATTGTTTTCATTGATTAACCCTCTGGGTGCCTTGCCTGTTTATGTTGGCATGACTGAGGACTATACCGAAGAAAACAAACTTAAAACGCTTAAAAAAACATGTATTTATATCCTCTTAATATGTTTAGTTTCATACTACGCCGGGGTTTATTTGTTGAATTTTTTTGGAATAACTATTCCGGCCCTAAGAGTCGCAGGTGGGATCATCATTTTTCGCTCTGGCTGGCAATTATTGAACGTTAAACATAAAAAGGAGCTCAGAGGTAGCTTAAAAGAAGATAATGAAAAGAAAGAAGATATTTCCTTTTCTCCTCTTGCTATGCCTTTGCTTGCAGGACCCGGTTCCATGTCTTTTCTTATCACTCTCTTTTCTAATCGAAGCGATATGGCCAAACAAGCTTTTTGGCAAGACGTTTCAGCAATTTCAGCAATTATTATTGTGGCATTTTGCATCTACTTTGTTTTTAAATACGCTCCTCGTTTAATGAGATATACAGGGCAGGCGGGTTTAACTTCTTTATCCAAAGTAATGGGATTTATTGTTATTGGAATCGGCGTACAGATGATTATCTCAAGCGTTGCAACCGTTGTGAAAAACATTCTTATTGACGTGCAACATCTTTAAACGCTAACGGGCAACTTTTAAGAATTCAAGATAAAATGCTTTCATCTCGTCATCGAAATTATCGTTGTGGAAAATTGAAATCATTTCCCCGTGATATTTTCTAACTTCATTAATGTAGGGGCGTGACAATTCAATTAGCTCACTTTTGTTCTTTTTAACTGAACTGAGAAGAGTGTTCTCAGAAATACAAAATGAATGCAGACTGAGTGCACTCACTGATTCTATATCTAAGCTATACCATTTATATGGATAACAATAAGAGGCTCTGAATCCATTTTGGTTGGTATAACCCATAGAATAATCCGCGAATAAACCCGCCTGCAATAAATCCTGATAAGTTTTAGGGAACTTAAGCATGGCAAAATGCTGCCTACTCTTTATAATAAAGCGATGAGTTATATTTCCCAAACGGCTAACTTCTACCTTTAGTTGACGTAGATTGCTGTTGGAACCATATGACGGATGAATACCAACCATAGAATAATCTGCCAAATGCTTAATCAAAGATTGAAACCGAAGGTCGGATGCGGAATGGTTTTTGTCGTTTGGTCCGTAATCTCCTAGTAAAAAAAAGAAAAGCGCTCTTATGTTATTTTTTTTATGAGTATCAATTAAAAAATCGTAACAATCAAAAGGGTCTTTAGCTCTGCCAAGTATTATATTAAATCGTTCCTTTAATTTCTTAAAACTTCTTTCGGAAACTATGCCAGCCATCGTTCTTACAAATCCCTTGTATTTGTAGTTATAAGCATTATCAACATCAATACTCGATAAAAAACTATACGAGTGCTCCACAAATTTTAGCGCCGGATACATGGCTTTTAAAATTATTTTAACCTCATCCAGCCACAAGTTCACCAAAGGTATTTGAATAAAATCATACTGATATGCCAAACTTGATTTGTAATGAAAACGATTGTGTTGATCGGCCTTATGAGGCAAGTGCTCTTCGTATCGGCTTAACAACCAAAAAGCGGCTCCAAGAAAATCAAATGGTATTGGCCCGGTTTGGTTTTTAAAAAATATCTTATGAAAACGTTCATTCGAAATAACCTCCAGATGATAATCACGAATGCCATGATCAAAAAGTATGGTATGTGGTTTAATAAGAACTCCCCCTAGTTTTTCGTCTTCAGAATAATTTATCTTTGCTTCCTGATATTCAACAAACTCCCTAATATCCGTTGTAATTTTAAAATCAAGGCCAAGAGCCTCCGTTAAGAGAGTTTTTAAAATATAAGTGAGTCGGTTCCCTGTTCTGACTGAATATACTAACAAACTATTGATACGTCTAATTTATAAAGTAAGTCTTGTCTTGAAAATAATTTGACGATAAAGTTATTGAATCTCTTTTGTTAGTTTAAAAATAAGGAAGAAATATTATTAAACCAACAATAAACGAAGCTATTGAAACAACCAGGACAGCCCCTGCGGCGATGTCCTTAATGTACTTGATAGATGTTTTTTCTTGCAAAGTTATTTCGTTGCATAATTTTTCGATAGATGAATTAACCAATTCAAGTGAAATAACCAATGCTATACAAATAAGAATAAGGCACCATTCTACTTTTGAAATTGAAAAACAAAATCCCAAACTAACAGCAAGCAAAGCGGCCAAAACATGAAGTCTTAAATGAGTTTCCATTTTGAAGGCTTCAAAAATACCCGAGCCGGCGTATAAAAATGCATTCTTCCTTTCTTTAAAAAAATTCACGCTAGTTTTTTAGATGAATCAAAAATACAAATTTGGTTGGCAATAGTTCCTAATACCTCTCTGTTAATATTAATGCCATAGTCGTCCGATTTTCAATCTTAAGGAGTTTTACTTTTAATTAATTTAAAATACATGAGTGATATAGCCCATTTTTTCAGCCCAGTCAGTGTAAATGATATTCTTGAAGGCCTGCCCATAAGGGAAATGCAATTTGGTAACTTATTTACAATTCACACGGAAGATTCGGGTTTTCCTGATATCGAAAATATAGATTTGGCCATAGTAGGCGTCATTGAAGAGCGGAACGCGGAAAATAACACGGGCTGCTCAATGGCTCCCGATGCAGTGAGGGGATTTTTATATAAACTATACGGTGGTAGTTTTAACGCCAGAGTTGCTGATTTAGGCAACATTCATGCTGGACATAGCGCAGAAGATACTTATTTTGCGCTAAGAAACACGGTGGATGCTCTTGTTCGAAAAAACATTATTCCCATTATAATTGGAGGTTCACAAGACCTTACTTACGCTCAATTTTTAGGGTACAAAGATTTGGAACAAACCATTAATGTGGTAGCTGTTGACAGTGTTTTTGATCTCGGTAATCCCGAAGCGAACATTACTAATTGCTCTTATCTAGGAAAAATAATATTACATCAACCTAACTATTTATTCAATTACAGTAATATTGGCTACCAAACCTATCTTGTCGATCAAACCAGTTTACAAATGATGGACAAACTCTATTTTGACGCCTATCGTTTAGGTCAAATAAGGGATAAGATTGAGGAGGCCGAACCAATCATTAGGCAAGCGGATATGCTAAGTTTCGACATTACTGCCATTAAACACTCCGATGCTCCCGCCAACCCTAACGCTTCTCCAAATGGTTTTTATGCGGAAGAGGCTTGCCAGATTATGCGCTACGCCGGAATGAATGATAAATTATCTTCTTTAGGTATTTATGAAATAAATCCAAGTCAGGATGTTAGCGGAAAAACCGCACACTTGGCCGCACAAATGATTTGGTGCTTTATGGATGGATATTACAACCGCAAAAACGATTTCCCCGGCCGATCTAATCCTGACTACCTGCGTTTCCACGTGGTGCTTCAGGAAGAAAAATATGAAATCAATTTTTACAAGAGCAAGAAAAGCGACCGCTGGTGGATGGAAATTCCTTACCCACCCAATGGCTCGTTAAAATATGAACGACACACGTTGATACCTTGTAGTTACAAGGATTATACAGATGCTACTAATAATGAAATACCAGACCGCTGGTGGCAAACTTACCAGAAACTGAGTTAGAACAAATTACTCAGTATCATGCTTAATTTCGCGAGCTTATGAAGTAGTCAAGTCTGAGATCTCTGAAACCAACAGCCGCTAATTCT
>CALMND010000006.1 GCA_937868565.1 uncultured Bacteroidota bacterium
AAAAAAGAAAATAAAACCATCGTTTGGATTACAGATAAAATAAAAGCCAATCCTAATATGTCTGGGAGAACTGGATCCATGGATTTCGGCGACCTGAAGGGTCAACCACTTGAAATGGAAATTAACACCAGCAGACAAGGTACGGAAATGAAAGTAAAAATGACAACAACGGAAATTTTAACTACCGGATTAGACGACTCTGTCTTTAAACCAAACACCGACGGTTATATACTTAGTAGCTATTCAGAATGGACTGAAAAAATGAAATCCATGGGTGGCGGAAAATAATTAGCGAATCAAAACAACTCTTTCTTCAAAAAAGGGGCCGTATGACTTTTCTTTTCTTTTATTAATTCTTCTGGTGTACCGGTAAATAATATTTGACCTCCACCTTTACCGCCTTCGGGACCTAAATCAATAATATGATCAGCAACTTTAATGATGTCCATATTGTGTTCAATAACCAAAACAGTATTGCCATTTTCCACCAACCGATATAATACCTCCAAAAGAATACGAATATCTTCGAAATGCAAACCCGTAGTTGGTTCATCGAGAATATAAAATGTGTTTCCTGTATCCCGTTTGCTTAATTCAGTGGATAATTTTACCCGCTGAGCTTCCCCTCCGCTCAGGGTCGTGGCTTGCTGTCCTAAAGTAATATAGCCTAAACCAACGTCCTGTAGAGTTTTTATTTGCCTGTATATATTAGGGACATTTTCAAAAAACTCGCAGGCTTGATCAATAGTCATATTCAACACATCGCTGATGGACTTCCCCTTGTAACGGACCTCGAGGGTTTCGCGATTGTACCGTTTTCCATTACAGACCTCACAATTTACATAAACATCAGGCAGAAAGTTCATCTCAATGGTCATTACCCCTGCCCCACCGCATGTTTCGCAACGTCCACCTTTAACATTAAAAGAAAAACGCCCTGGTTTATAGCCTCTGATTTTTGCCTCCGGAACAACGGAAAATAAATTGCGTATATCAGAAAACACGTTTGTATAAGTTGCTGGGTTACTTCTTGGCGTGCGGCCAATAGGCGATTGATTGATTTCAATCACTTTATCAACATTCTCTAATCCCAGAATCGATTTATATGGCAAGGGCTTTTTTTCGGAGTTATAAAAGTGTGCGGCTAGTAAAGGATAAAGAGTCTCGTTAATTAAACTGCTTTTTCCGCTACCGCTCACTCCTGTTACACAAATAAATTTGCCCAGAGGAAAATCGACAGATACATTTTTGAGATTATGACCCGTGCAACCCTTCAGACTAATTTTTTTCCCATTTCCTTTTCTCCTTGTTTTTGGAACCGGAATATTTTTTTTGCCGGTGATGTAATGCGCTGTCATGGTATCAAACTTGAGCATTTCCTTTGGCGGTGCCCCGGCTACTACCTTTCCCCCGTGTACTCCGGCACCTGGACCAATATCAATCACATAGTCGCTCTCAAGGATCATGTCTTTGTCATGTTCGACAACCAACACACTATTGCCAACGTCCCTTAAATTTTTTAGTGCCTGTATGAGTCTCATATTGTCACGTTGATGTAAGCCAATACTTGGTTCATCCAAAATGTACAACACTCCCACCAACTGAGAGCCTATTTGAGTAGCCAACCTAATGCGCTGAGCTTCTCCACCACTTAAAGAGCGTGACGAACGATTCAAAGCTACATAATCCAAACCTACTTCCATTAAAAACTGAATGCGGCTTTTAATTTCTTTAATAACTTCTTTTCCTATTAGGTTTTGATTCTTGTTTAGTTTCTTATCAACATCCCTGAAAAAAATCTGCAACATAGATATATCTAACTCCGCCAATTCGGCAATATTTTTACCGGCAATCTTAAAGTACAGAGCTTCCTTTTTTAATCTTGTTCCGTTACAGGTTGGGCAATTTTTTTTATCTGTAAAACCCTGTATCCACCTTAACATACCGGGACTGGGATCTTCCTCCGTTTGGCGGGTTATGAAAGTGGCTATGCCTTCAAAACTGGTATTGTAACTTCCCGCTTCGGTTACAACCTTAAATAGCTCTTCACTACCGTGTAAAAGAACATTGACAGCTTCATCACTGATATCCTCGAAGGGGGTTTCCAAATTAAACCCGTATACGTTACCAATTGCCTCTATTTGCTTAAATATCCAGGTTCCGGAACCCTTTTGTGGACCTATTGGAGCAATAGCACCTTTTGCAATAGAAATTTTTGGATTAGCGACAATCTTTCTAATATCAATTTCCGAAATTTCTCCCAAGCCGTTGCACTGAGGGCAAGCCCCATAAGGTGAATTAAATGAAAATAGATTCGGCGCTGGTTCGTCATAACTAATTCCAGTTGTTGGGCACATGAGGTAACGTGAAAAGAAACGAGTTTTTTGAGGAGACACCTTACTTTGTGTTTTTTTCTTAACTTTCGATTGCTCTTCTGTGTGCTCAACCACCATCATGATCCCTTTACCGTGTTTCATCGTTACTTGTAAGGATTGATACAACCGCGATCTTACCTCTTTATTAATTTCAATACGATCTATAACAATTTCAATGTCGTGAATTTTGTAACGATCAACCTGCATTTTAGCCACCAAGTCTTTAATTTCACCATCCACTCTTATTTTATTAAATCCTCTTTTGCGCACATCTTCAAACAACTCCCGATAATGGCCCTTGCGTCCCTTAACAACAGGCGCTAAAAGAATTATTTTCTTTCCAATATAATCCTCCATGATGAGATCAACAATCTGATCATCGCTATATCGCACCATCTTTTCGCCGGTGTTGTATGAAAAAGCTTCGCCTGCGCGCGCAAACAATAAACGAAGAAAGTCATATATTTCGGTAATGGTACCAACTGTTGACCTTGGATTTTTATTGACTGTTTTTTGTTCGATGGAAATAACGGGACTAAGGCCGGAAATTTTGTCCACATCTGGTCTTTCGAGGTTACCCAAAAAATGACGGGCGTAAGAAGAAAAACTTTCTATATAACGTCTTTGTCCTTCCGCATAAATAGTATCAAAGGCTAAGGATGATTTACCGCTACCACTTAAACCCGTAATGAAGACCAATTTGTTACGTGGAATAGTAAGGGAAATATCCTTAAGGTTGTGCGAACGGGCGCCAATTACCTCAATGTTTTCTTGTTCAATTACTTCAGTACTCATACGTTAATTTCTATTACACAGATGTGCCATCAATTTCTCTTGCGAAACAAGCAAAAAAAATGCATGAAGAAAAATTAATTTAAGAACAAAAAGCGAGTTAATTTTAAGTACATTTATTGTGTAAAATGTGAAAGATGTACAAGAAATTTTCAATCAAAGCTCGATTCAAAAGTTTTTTTTTGGCAGTCGTTTTTAGTGGGTTGTTTAACTTTTTTTCAGGAGCCAACCCCGGCGACACGACTTGGGTAACCGTTTGGAACTTAAGGAAATTAACTCATGTTGGTTCTTACGATACTTCTGCTGTATTCCCTGTTAATAAGAGGTATCGTAAAATCAGATTACATTATATTTTGGGGAGATATTCCTGCCCGCCGGGATCACAATATTGTGGCTCTTGGGATTACACCACGCAAATTTTTGCCAGACCGGCTGGAAAAGACAGTGTGGAAATTGCCCGCGTTATTACTCCATACGCAACAGATTGGTTAAGTTTAAACAAAAAGCATGATTATGTTGTGGAAGTAACAGATTATGCTTCCGCCCTTCAAGGGAGCACGGCCATGCGATTCGATTACTCAGGTTACTCTTGGGGCTTTACCATCACTCTAAAAATAGAATTTATTGAAGGGGTTCCACCAATGGATGCACTCTCTGTAAAGAACATTTATAACGGTTATTATCCGTATGGAAATATCAATAATTCGATTGAGAACTACCTAAGCCCTAAAACCTACTCCTATACAGCCCCTGCGAACAGAGTTTTTGTTAAAAACACTGTAAGTGGACATGGAGCTGATGCAAATAATTGTTCGGAATTCTGTAGTAAATATTACCAGTTAAAGGTTAACAACAATTTAATTTCTCAAAAACAGTTATGGAGAAATGACTGTGGATATAATCAGGTTTACCCTCAAACAGGCACTTGGATATATGATCGTGCGAATTGGTGTCCCGGCGCAGTAGTGTGGCCAATTTATCACGATTTGACGACTGTTACCAATGCCAACAGTAATTTTACAGTAAACGTAGATATGGAAACCTATACTGTTACTAATGCTTCCGGAGGATTTAACTGGGTGTCCCAGTTTGTTCAATACAGTGCTCCAAATCATTTGCTCGATTTATCTATTGAAGATATTGTTAGTCCGAGTCAAAATGAAAATTATCACCGCGAAAATCCCGCTTGCATGAACCCAATAATAAAAATAAAGAATGTTGGAACAGATACTATAAAATCAGCTTCGTTTAACTATGGATTAAAGGGAGGAACAATTTTAACTCATTCATGGACAGGATCTTTGAAATTTCAGGAAGAAACTCAAGTAGTCTTCCCTCCTTCCACCGCCATACTGAGCGGAACTGCAAGTAGTGATTTTGTAGTTTCATTAAATAAAGTTAACGGAATTACTGGCGATCAAAATGTATTCAATGACACTTATATGTCACGAACGCTCCCTGTTGATATTTTCCCGAATAAATTTGTTATCAATATGTATACGAATTCAAGCCTCGACACCCTTACTCAGAAAAGTGAAACGTCCTGGAAGTTATTCGACCAAAACAATAGTGTTTTATTAAGCAGAACCAGCCTCTCTATCAATAGTGTTTATGTAGACACCGTGTATTCTCCTTTACCTGGGTGCTATAAATTCGTTGTTAAAGACACCGGTTGCGATGGCATGTCCTGGTGGGCAAATCCCGGAGCAGGGGCCGGTGCATTGCGAATAGATTACATTAACGCACATAGTTCAATCTTTCCTTTTCCATCTGATATTGGTTGCGGTTATACAAAATATTTTAAGGTATTAGAACCCAATACGGTTCACGTTA
>CALMND010000007.1 GCA_937868565.1 uncultured Bacteroidota bacterium
CAAAACCTTTCTTCATCAAAATGCCATCGACGTTGACAAGCTGCCTGAGGCTCTTCGCAAGAGGATTTACGGATTTGAAGAATTGGAGCAAGATCTTCCAACAACTGTAGATGCAGACCGCGACCGCCTGTTAAGCCGCATGGAAGACCTATCGCATGAGCTTATTGAAGACCTGGAAGAGCATTTTGAAGACCACATTGCAAATAAAGATGAGCACGACGACGATGAGCCGCAGGACGAAACACCTCAGGAGCCTGCACCGGTACAAGAACATGAGTGCGCATGTAAACATGCCAAGATTCCTGAAGAAGAGCCTACAGCTGAAGCAGCGCCTGAAGAAGTACCTGCGCCGGTTGAAATGCAAGCTAAGATTGTTACCGATGAAGACATACTGGCTGAGCTCCTCGAAAGCGGATGGAATAAGATCCTGCCCGCTGATCTGCGAAAAAAGGGATTTAAAGGAACGCTCAATTTTAAGGTCATTGTCGTTGGCCGTTTTTACCTGCGCCGCGGAAAATACGATACGCATTATCAAATTCTTAAGGGTTGGGATTAAGCCAACAAAAGAAAAACTAAACCGATCAGTCGTGGAAAAAACAAATGGTATTTATGCGCAGCTGCAAAGCTGCCTGGATAAAGTAATAAACAAGCTGGGGCCGGAGCGCACCACCTTTCTGCTTGAAAGCTTCATTGCAAACACAACCCTCAACGAAAACGAAAAAGGCAATGTAAAGCTTGTTCTGGAATTTCTAGCCGAAAAAGCCATCGAGATTTTTGAACTGGAAGAAAAGTTCTTTTACCAAAGCAATATCCGCGCTTACCGCGATGCCCGGATGTGCTGCTTTCATCTCCTTAAAAAATACACCAGCGATACGTTTTCAAAGATTGCGCTTTCTTTCAGGTGCAGCGACCGCGTGGTGTCGTATGGATTTCATACGGCTGATGAACGGCTCAGCGTGCCGAAATTTCACCAGGAGTTTGTTGCAAAATATACATCTCTGGAATCACAAACAATCAATTTCATTGCAAAAATAAACTAAGCAGTATGGCAGAAACAAGCACAGATAACGACAAAGCTTTAATAGAAGATGTTCTAAAAAAAGGTAGCGGCGAGATAGCTTTTGAAGCACCAATAGATGAGGACGAAAGCCCTATGAACGAAAGCGTTGTAGATAAAGACAAAACATCGCCGGGGCCGCCTTTAACAAACGAAGGTACTATTGACCGGCAGAACGGGCAAAATCAGCCTCTTGGCGAGAGCAATGGTCAAGCGACGGTAAATGCACCACAAACGCCACTGGATGCACCGGAACAGGAAATAAACGCCGAAGCGGCCTCAGAACATACCGGTGAAATGCCGAAAGAAAGCCCTGAAGGATTCACCGTGTCCCTCGAACACGCCCAGCTCATGGCCGACACGATGCTGGGCGTAACCAACAATGTACTTGAAGTTGGTGGCGGTTATTTTATCACCATTCGCAAGCACAAAGAATTTTACGACTTCGACGAAGTTATCCAGATCATTGATGAGCAGAATGTAAAGAATATCAAACGCCTGAAGCTCGACGAAGAGGACAAGGCGCTCCTCAGACCATTGCTCGTCCAGGTTCTCCGGAAGCAGACAAAGGCTATCTCTGTGGAAAGCCAGCTGATTGCTGTGGCGTTGAGTATCGTAATGAAGAAAGCAAGAGTTGTTATGGAGATCCGCGCAGAGAACGAGGTAATGGTAGACCGCATACGCGAAGTAATACGGCGTGAGTTGGCCGCAGCTGCTCCAAATGCCATGTCCGGAGACAACACGCAGCAAGACCATGACGACGATGAGGAGGAAGAAGCTGATGAGGAGGAAGAGCCGGAAACGGTGATGACAGAAGTTACTGAAAAAAGAAGGACACCGCAGGCCGGATATGCACAAAACGGCATTCCAGCCTCAGTGCTTGAAACAAACCCGCATGAGCATCAGTAAGGATGGCGAGTTTTGCCAATTCACTTTATGGGATCATTCGAACCAGGATCCAGAAAGGTTACAAGTACAACGGCTACCCGGTGTACAACCTTTCGTTGGCCGATGCGATCAGGTTTGAAAACCTGGCTGTAAAATATGGCTTTCCACCGGAGTGGCTGGCTAACCTGGTTAACTTTGAATCCGGGGGAACCTTTAACCCGGCAATAAAGAACGGTATTGGCGCTACGGGGCTCATCCAGTTTCTACCAGCAACCGCTTCGGGCTTGGGCGTTACCACTGGTAAGCTCGGGGCAATGAATTTTGCAACGCAGCTCAGCTATGTGGATCTGTACCTTTCACGGTTCTTTAATAGCATTGGGGTTGCGCGGGGCATATTTGATAAAGCCAGAGCCAAGGTTACTTCACGGTTTACCCAAACGGATCTTTTTATGATGATCTTCTACCCGGATGCAGTCGGAAGGCCCGCCTATGTATTTCCGGCAGCAGTTATCAAGGCTAACAGCGGCATTCGTATTCCCGTTGAATATACGCGGAAAGCGTTAACAGCGGCGACTACACCCTTCAGGAATGCCCTCGAAGTTATTAAGATCGGCTCGCAAACAACCATGCGCTACACGCGACGCCATTGGCTCCCGCTCGCTATTGGCATTGCTAGTATTGGCGGGCTGGCCTACCTGGGTTATCGCTACCGTGTTCAACTGGGATTTGTAAAGAAAATAAAATAGCTATGCAGGACACACAGCCTAGCGCACAACAGTTTCAGGGTTTAAATGTGATTCAGCTGCAGAAGCCGGAAGACCGGCAACCCATGCTCATGCTTACCTGTGGCGAAACGGGTGTTGGTAAGACCTACAGAAATATCCTTGAAATAGAAAGTTATCTCAGGGACAATGTACTCACCGGCAGAAAAGGCCGGAAGGTATTGATCTTTGACGTTAACGACGATGACTACGAACGCTACCAAACCGTGAGCCCGGATCATATTCGCGACCTGTACCTGATCCGCGCCCGCCGTATAAGGCCGCTGACGCGCTTCGGAGATTCGATGACGATAGAAGAAAAGCGTGATACGGTTGAGCGCATGGTAAAGCAGTTCACCGAAGGCTTACTTGTGCTCGAAGATCTTGACAAGTATATGACAGGTGCCAAAGGGCAAACCATTGTTGGCCTGCTGACCACGAACAGGCACCATGGGTTGGATATTATGATCTCGCATCAATCTATTGCGAAGATCACAACTACTGAGTTTCAGAATTGCACCTGGCTACGTCTGCATAAACAAGTTGACGATATTACCAGGTACCGGGCGCGCATCCCGAACTATTTCCTGGTGCGCCTTGCCACGCTTATTGTTGAGGAACAATACCTGATCGGGAACATCCGGTTTTTTGTATATGTGAACATGCGAAAGCTTCGTGTGAGGGGATGCAGCCGTGAGGCATACATAAGAGCCTGCAAAAAATACCTGGATACGGAAGAGAATAGTATGATTAAACGCATGATGCTTGAAAGAACGTTCCAGGGCAAATTGCTTTACAAGAACCGGAACGAGGTAGTTGTAAAACTTATCAGCGAGCTGCTTCGCTACCACGAATTAAATTATCAAAGCCCGATAGCCAATGAGATTATCGCTCAGAAAGTAGCGGCATAACAACACAATTTTTTAATATGAAGACTTACACAAAAACACATACCAGCCGAAAAGCAGCCGACGCGCACCTGGCTAAAATAAAAGCGCGCGGGGGCATAGGTGTTCTAAAAGTAGATGGAAGAAAATACATCATTGATTATTATTTTCTTCCAAAAGCCGGTAAAACAATTGCTGCCAAAGAGGGCAAAAAACGTTACGACATTCTTGATCCTAATGGTAAATCTATCCGGCTGCCAGGTGTGCCACTTTTTGAAACCCTGAAAGCCAGTAACGATTACTTTGACCAATGGCAGCTCAAACACATGCGCCAGGGATTTTGGTCTCCATCGAAAGGATTAATTATCGGCAGAAACCTAAAGCGTTATTGCAAGTGGATCACATTAACTGTCGATAAAAACTCACTTCCTGTTAAGCCGGTCGTGCTCTATGATATTTTGTCGCCAGATGGTTTCACAATCAGGATGCCAGGGGACAAGCTATTTAAAACAAAATCCGAAGGGGAGAAGTATTTTAAGCAATGGAAAAAAAGATACGAGCGTCAGGGCTATTATTCGTCAAACTACGGGCGGATCCCGCTCAGCAGTCTTCACGAGGACTGTTCGTGGCGGGAAGTGCCGTCAGACAAAGCCGACAGCTGGCTGGGTTTTAGCGGGCAAACCTTTTAATAGTTAGATTAAGACTAAAGTTTGGCAAGTTTTAAACGAAGGCTGTTGGCTACCACCGACACCGAGCTTAAGGCCATTGCAGCACCTGCAATCATCGGATTAAGGAGAAATCCGTTTACAGGAAATAAGATACCGGCTGCAATCGGAATGCCGATCAGGTTATAAATAAAGGCCCAGAACAAATTCTGGCGGATGCCCTGAACGGTTCGTTTCGATAATTGAAGTGCTTTTGGGATAGACTGAAGATCGGAGCTGATGAGTGTCATCTTAGCTACATCTATTGCAATATCAGATCCCTTGCCCATTGCAATGCTTAAATCGGCTTGTGCAAGTGCGTGACTGTCATTAATGCCGTCGCCAACCATTGCCACTATTTTTCCTTCTGCCTGGAGTGTTTTAATAAACTCAGCTTTATCTGCCGGTAAAGTTTCAGCTTTGAAATTGGTAATGCCAACTTCTTTTGCAACAGATTCGGCAGTTGCCTGGTTATCGCCTGTTAGCATATACACGTCAATTCCGCGTTCTTTTAATTGCGCGATAGCCGTCCTAGAACTTGCCTTGATCTTATCGGCAATTGCAATGAGGGCAAGCACTTTTGTTTGTGAAGCAAAAAATACCACTGTTTTTCCTTCCGACTGCCATTTACTTACACGCGCATTGGTGTCGGAACTATTTTTAACCGCTTCCTGCATCAGCTTTCGGTTTCCCACGTAATACGTTTCCGATTGCCAGTCAGCTTTAATGCCTTTGCCTGTAAGACTTTCAAAATTACTTAATCCTGTAAGAGAAACGTTTTCAGCATTAAGCTTTTTGATTACGGCATCGGCCAGTGGGTGTTCCGATCTGGATTCCATAGTAAACAGAACGTTTTTTAATTCTGCGTTATCACCATTCTCCAACCAAAAAAAGTCAGTTACTTCCGGTTTACCTTCGGTAATTGTGCCGGTTTTATCCAGTATCAGCGCATTAACTTTGTAGCCAATCTCCAGGCTTTCTGCATCTTTAATCAGGATATTATTTTCTGCACCTTTACCAATTCCTACCATGATTGCTGTTGGCGTTGCCAATCCAAGCGCACATGGACAGGCTATTACCAACACCGTAATGGAGTTAAGCAAGGCATGGGTAAACGCGTTGTCACCGCCAAAGATCATCCATACAATAAATGTGAGCAGTGCCAGGCCTATAACCACCGGCACGAAAATACCGGCAATTTTATCCACCAGGTTTTGTACAGGAGCTTTGCTGCCCTGGGCTTCCTGAACCATTTTAATGATCTGGGAAAGCAGCGTATCGCTTCCAACTTTTTCAGCCTTAAAAGTAAATGTGCCTTTTTGGTTGATGGTTCCTGCAAATACTTTAGCACCTGTAGTTTTTTCAACAGCAACGGGCTCACCGCTAATCATACTTTCGTCCACAAACGATTGACCGCTGGCTACGCTGCCATCTACTGCTATTTTTTCTCCCGGGCGGATAATGATGATATCTCCCAACTGCACCTCAGACACCTGGATGGTTGCTTCCTGGTTGTCTCTCAACGCCTTTACCGTTTTGGGCTGAAGACCGATGAGTTTTTTTATAGCGCTGGACGTATTTGATTTTGCTTTTTCCTCTAGGAGTTTTCCCAAAGAAACAAAAACGATAATTACTGCCGCCGCTTCAAAATAGACGTGTGCGTGCAAACCGCGGGCGTGCCAGAACTCAGGAAACAGGGTGTTGAATGTGCTGAATAAAAAAGCAATACCGGTGCTTAGTGCTACGAGTGTGTCCATATTCGCCTGCCTGTGCTTCAATTTTTTAAAAGTGCAGATGTAGAAATTTCTGCAAAAATAAAATACAACCGGTAGTGTGAGAACGAGTGATATCCAGTTAACTCCCGGAAGATCCATTAAAAACATACCGAGAATAACAACAGGTGCTGTTAAAACAGCCGACCATATCGTTCTCTTTTTTAGCTGTAAATAATTCTGTTGTTTTATTTCTTCCTGTTTTTCATTGGCATTATCAGTTGTTACCAACAGATCATAACCAATAGACCGCACCGCGTTTTGAATGCCATTTACATCTACCTGGCTGTCGTCCCATTCCACATTGGCCTGCTGGTTTCCATAGTTAACACTGGCGCTCTTTACACCTTTTGTATTTTTCAGAATAGATTCTACGCTCACCGCACAGGCGGCGCAGGTCATTTCCAGGACCGGGAACGTTTGTTTTTTAAGTAATGCGCTCATAATAGCTGTTGTTTTACAGATCAAAGGTAGTTTGGCCAACACAATACCGCTTTATACAATTATGTGATTTATGTATATCATTTTCAGTTATTCTTGGGTTAAGCAGCCGGTACCAAAATTGCGCCTTAATTATTCGAAAATCACATCAGAAAGAAGCCTGAATGTGCCTGCCTCGTATATTACGATCACACCGATTATCGAAAGAACAACAGGTACCACAATGTGACCGTATTTTTCAATTTTCTGCGATACCAGGGGGTGGCGGGTAAGGTATTTTCCAAGCATGCACCAGGCAAAGGTCATTCCCAAAAACACAGCAATTATTAAAAGATTTTCGGCAATGGTATGCACCGCGAACAAAGGGGTGTAAATGCCGATATTGTCTCCACCATTGGCAAAGGTCACAGCGGCAACTACCCAAATGCTCCCCGGTGCTACGTTTTTTTCTTCTTTTAAATCGGGAGCGTTCAGCGGATCCGCGCTTTTTATTTCCCCCAG
>CALMND010000008.1 GCA_937868565.1 uncultured Bacteroidota bacterium
CAAACAACCTGTGGTAATCCCAATAACGCGCTTTCCAATGTGGACGTTCCGGATTTAATAATTCCTGCTTTGGCATAGGACATTAATTCATAGGTTTGATTAAAAACCACTTTAATGTTTTTTTCTTCCAAAGGTTTGTAATAGTTGCCAGATAAGTTATTGGAACCTGCCACAACAAACTGATACTCTTTAAAATTTTTTACCACTTCCGCCATGTCATTTAACATGCGCTCAATTTCCTGAGCCCGGCTTCCAGGCAAAACGGCAATAATTTCTTTATTGGATAAATTATTCGTCCTAATAAATTCTTCTCTGCTTTTTAACCTAGGTCTTTGCTGTTCAATGGCATCAATTAAAGGATGGCCTGTGAAATATACTTTGTGATTGTGTTTTTGGTAAAAAGCTTCTTCAAAAGGTAAAATCACAAATAATTTATTGGTGTATTTTTTTATTTGTTCCACCCTACCCTCCTTCCATGCCCACACGGTTGGAGAAATGTAATAATCAACTTTTATACCACGCTCAAACGCCCATTTGGCCATTCTTAGATTAAATCCGGGATAATCCACCAACACTATAATGTCCGGATTAAAACGGAGTATTTCTTCCTTCACAATTTTAAAATTCTTTTTGATAGTGCGAATATTTTTAAGAACATCCACAAAACCCATAAAAGCCATTTGTTTAATATGAATTCCGGCTTTTTTACCACTGACTTCTTCCATCAAATCCCCCCCTGTAAAAGCAAATTCCGCCGTGGGATCCAACTTTAAAATCTCGCGCATACAATTTCCTGCATGTAGGTCGCCACTAACTTCCCCGGCTATGAAATAATATCTTTTACCCATTAAATATATTCCGGTTCAAGATAATATGTTACGTATGCCACCAGAGCTACATAAAACAAAACGCTAAAGATCACTCCTTTACTGAACTTGTCCATTTTTTTAGTCATGGCGAAATAAAACAACAACAGATTTCCCAAACCGCAAATTTTAATAACGTTACTCAAGAGATAACCATTCACTAAGTAGCGTATAAATCTTGTCGGAAAGCTTAACTGGTGATGGAAGATTAACCAATACAGTGTAAAAACAAAAAAGGGGAAAAGGATTCCAATTAAAAGGCCACTCAAAAATTTATCAAATTTTTCTAGTCGGTTCATAACTGTTCAAGGTAATTTAAATTTTTCAAAATGCCGTGAGCGGTCATGTCGGCTTGCGTTGGCACTACTGAGATGTACCCATTTGCCAGAGCCCACTCATCGGTATCTAAAGACTCAGGTTCAAAATTAACGAACTCTCCGGTTAACCAATAATAATCTCTACCGTAAGGATCCTGACGTTCTTCAAAACGCTCCACCCAATTTGCTCTGGCCTGGCGCACTACCTTTATTCCTTTAAAATCGGCTGTCTTTAACTTAGGAATATTCACGTTGAGACAAACTCCCTTTGGCATTCCTTTGTTTAAACTGTCTTGAATAATTTTTGAAATAAATTTTTCCGCTTGCGTAAAATCGGCTTCAATGCCATAATCACACAAACTAAAACCAATGCTGGGTGTTCCTTCCAAAGCACCTTCAATCGCTGCACTCATGGTACCGCTATAAATTACATTTATGGAACTGTTGCTTCCGTGATTAATCCCACTTAAAACCAAATCAGGTCTTTTTTTTAAGATATGATTCACAGCCATTTTCACACAATCAACCGGTGTCCCGCTACAGGCATATTCCATTTCCACCTTGTGGTAATTAGTTTTTTGAATCCTTAAGGTGGAATTAATAGTAATCGCATGCCCCATACCGCTTTGAGGCTTATCGGGAGCAACCACCACGACTCGTCCAAAACGTGAAGCAATGGCGCTTAAAAATTTGATGCCGGGAGAAAAAATACCATCGTCATTCGTAACAAGTATCAAAGGAAGCACAGACATAAATAATTTTTTATTAAAGCTATTGTAAAGATATTGAGTAACAACAATGATGCCTGAGTAGTTACTAAACTTAGTGTGTTAATTTTAAACAATTTTAAGAAATTGTGGTTGCTTTTTGCTAATACGACAGATATTTCGTGCTATTTTGACATTGAATTATGAACGGCATATGAATTGATAGTATAGTAAAAAAAGAAAGATGATTGATTTTGGATTAATAGTGATAAGCCTGATTTTTATGGGTCTTGGGCTTTTAATTAGCAGCCGTTTAAAAAACAAATTTAAGAAATACTCCCAGGAACCTTTGAGTTCGGGTTTGAGTGGCAAAGAAGTTGCTGAAAAAATGCTTAGGGAAAATGGCATTTATGATGTAAAAATACAAAGTGTGGAGGGTTCTTTAAGTGACCACTATAACCCTTTAACTAAAACTATTAATTTAAGCCACGATGTGCATACGGGAAGAAACGTCGCCGCCGCCGCTGTGGCTGCTCACGAATGCGGACATGCCGTTCAACATCACACTGCTTATGCGTGGTTAACCATGAGAAGTAAATTGGTTCCGGTAGTACAAGTTGCGAGTAATGCCATGAGTTTTTTAACTTTAGGGCTAGCCTTTATTGCCTATGGTTCAAGAGGTATGGCTAACTCTATGCTTTTAATATTTATTGTTTTGCAAAGCGCCATCACCATTTTTAGTTTAATAACTTTGCCTGTTGAGATTGATGCGAGTCGTCGCGCTTTGGTTTGGTTAAACAATTCCCGTATTACGAGCAGCTACGAACACGAGGATGCTAAAGACGCTCTTAAATGGGCCGCTTATACCTACGTCGTTTCTGCCTTGGGTTCCGTAGCCACTTTGTTATATTATATTTGGCGCTACACCTCAAATAATAGAGACTAATCATCGTTCAAATCTAAATTTATTTCTCCCGCCACTCTCGACTTAAATTAAAAATAAAATAGCCGTTGAGGTTTAAAAATGGTTACTAACATGCTATTATTATATGATTGCTATTTTAGTTCGGCGCATTTATAAACCATAAAAACGCATCTAATAATCAGACCTTGGCTTAAACTAAATTGGCCTCCAATTAACTCCACTTGTTGCTCGCTAATATAGATTACGTGATAATCCTCTCAAAATAAGAACTCTGTTTTTTAAGCAATTGCTTGTTAATACTTTTGAAATTTGGGTTATCTTTACTCATGTTTCTTAGCCTACTTTAGACTTAGCATGAATAAAATTTTTCTGAGTTATGTTTTTTGCTTTTCTCTGTTCTGTAGTGCAGTCTTTGCTCAATCCGCCGTTTGTTCGTATAAATATAGAAAACGAATTACATTTGATCCAACAAAAGTAAGCGGACCCATTGACCTCACTGATTTTCCTGCACTTATTAAGATTACATCCGATAATGATTTAAGAACAGTCGGAAACTCCGGACATGTTGAAAATGCCAGCGGATTTGATATTGTTTTTACAAGTTCAGACGGCGTAACTCTCCTTAATTTTCAACGCGAAAAATATACACCCACAAATGGGCAGTATACCGCATGGGTTAAAATTCCGGTTTTATCCACAAGTATCAACACATACATCTATATGTATTATGGCAATACCGCGATAGCAACGGATCAGTCAAGCACATCTGTTTGGACCAATTACCATGGCGTTTGGCATCTTGAAAACAACAGCTTTTCTGACAATTCTCCAAATGGCTATAACCTAACAAACAATAGCACAACGAACCAATCTCCTGCATTTATTAATGATGGTAGAGCCGATAAAAAAAAAAAGAAGATAGAGGTTGCAAATACCTTCCCTAATATCACTACTAATTATAGCATGTCGGGTTGGCTGTTCACAACCGATATGACAAAAGCAGGGCAGCGCCTTTTTTGCGACGATGTTAATAATACAGGTGGTTATGGTTTAAGTTTGGGAGATGGGGGTAACGGTGCACTTAGATTCTATTCCCGAGGCTCTAACCCGGTTATTTTAGATTCGCCTAATAATACAATTGCCAACAATACTTGGTACTACATTGCGGCGGTAGCTGATATCACTAACTTAACAAAAAAAATATATGTAAATGGTGTTCAGGTTGCGACCGGGGCCTTTACTAACGCTTGGGGTACAGACGCTGGTAACTCGTCCATTGCAGGTGAAACGGCCGCCGGCGAAACAGCCAATCGCCTTGCAGGACGCATAGATGAAGTTAGAGTTGCTAAATCAGCGTTATCAGCCGACTGGTTATTAACGGAGTATAATAATCAAAATTCTCCTTCTACTTTTTACACCATTTCGGCAGAGCCGAAAGTTTGGAATGGAGGCACTAATACAAATTTCAATACAGCCACAAACTGGTTGGGCAATAATGCTCCTGGCTCCGGAGACGATGTAATTATTAATAACGGTACAAATCAACCTACTCTGCAAAATAATACGCAGATTAATTCTCTTTTTATAAGAACAGGGGCCACACTCTCTTTATCCACTTTTACCCTTTCGATAAGATCTGACATAACCAGTTGTGGTACAGTAACTGGCAATACCGGTGCTGTTAATTTAAATGGAGGCGCAGCCAACACGCAAACTCAGCATATTTCAGGCACTGGTACCTATAATCTTAATAATTTAACTGTTAATAATACTTTTGCAACGAATCCGGCCATTGTTTTAAATAAAGACGTAAATGTTGCTGGCGCCTTGGCATTAACGTCAGGAATTGTTTACACGAGTGCAACAAATATTTTAGCTTTAGGTACACTTGCTACAACAAGTAGCGGTTCTTCTTCTTCATTTATTTCGGGTCCCATGACCAAAGTCGGGACTGCTAATTTTGTTTTCCCAATAGGCAAAGGAACACGTTGGAGGAGAGCGTCTGTAACCAATTTATCTGCTTCTGCAACCTTTAAAGCAGAGTACTTTAATGCAGCTTTTACAAGCACAAGTCCCGTAAATTCACCCCTTAATAATGTAAGTTTGGCCGAATATTGGCAAATAGATCGTACCGGGGGAACTGGTAATGCCAATTTATCGTTATACTGGGAAGACGCCGCAGCCAGCGGCATAAATAATTGCCCTGATTTAACAATTGCAAGGTGGAATGGAGCTTCGTGGGATGAACGACTGGGGACTACAAGCGTTGGTTCCAGCTGTTCAGGTGCAGGAACCGGAACTGTTGTAACTAATGCAGTGCTTACGGCGTTTAGCCCCTTTACTTTTGGTTCAAAATCAAGTGCTTTAAATCCCCTGCCTATAAGTTTAATAGATTTTAATGCTGAGTGCCGTTCTGATCATACACTCATTAATTGGACTACTGCATCTGAAATAAATAGCGATTATTTTATAGTACAGCAAAGCTTGGATGGGGAAAAATGGTCGGATTCAGAGCATATTAAGAGCGCAGGTAACTCTACAAGCAAGCAGGTTTATTCTTATTTAGATTTTTCTGCCAATAATAAAATAAACTATTATCGGCTTGTTCAGGTCGATAAAGATGGCAGCGTCGAAATTTTTAAAATTATCAGCGCAAATTGCAATAACTCTGAAGAAACCATGACAATCTTTCCAAATCCCGCTTCAAACGAAATTAATTTTCAATTTGAACTCTCGAAAAACTATGGGTTTGGCGAAATTAAATTTTTGGATAATTTAGGCAGAGTGTGCTTTAAACTTCAGCAACCTCTTAACAAGGGATTGAATTCCTTCAATCATCTTATCAACCTTCAAGCCGGTTCCTACCACGTAGTATTTAATTCTGAACAACTTTCTTTTCCCGCAAGGAAGTTAATTATTAGATAATATCAGAATTTATTTTTTCTCGGAACGGATTGGCTCGTTAAAGGAGCTATATGTTTTCAATTTTATAGGGTCACCCTTTAATTTCCACTTTCACTGAGTGCGTTATTGCATTACAAATTAATTGGTGTAAGTGTATTAAAACTGAAAATATGGCTCCTTGTGATTTTTTATTTATTTATTACGAGTTTAGATATTTGTGTAACTCCATCGCCATTAACACGGGTATAATAGATTCCCGAAGCCAGATGTTTTAGATTCAACTCATACTGACCATCATTAAATTGAGAATCAAAAACAAGCCTTCCGAATTGGTCAGTTATTTGTAACATAGCTTTAGAAATCACGCGTAGCATAAAGGTACCATTATTTGGATTAGGGCTAATATTAACGACACTTTTCCTTGAACTAGTTTGAAGTCCCACTGTTTTCACATTTTCAAAATAATCACTGGTAGTTCCATTCAAAATAAAAGCGTCTAAATCTAAATCATTGTCGGCATCTAAAAACCTAATTCCAAAACCAGAACTTAATCCGTAATTTGATGGTACATTTGAAAACGAAGGTACTGCATTGGTTCCAATATTCTTCCAGTAGGTTCCGTTACAATTAAATGCATCCATGTCTCCGTCATTATCAAAATCAATAAAGTCAACATTGCAATTTTTTTCTTTTAACCCGAAGTCTGAACCAAGAGAAAAAGAAGGAGTGTTTACAGCACCTGTATTTATCCAAAACTGGCCGCCAAGGCCATTAAATACATTAAAAGCATCCATATCACCATCGTTGTCAATATCAACAAAATCAATCGAACTGCTTGAAGGTGATAATCCATAATTAGTTGGGCTTAATGAAAAAGCGGCCACATATTTTGTTCCGTTGTTTTTCCATAATGAAGCGTTACCACCACTATAAACAGTATAGGCATCCATATCACCGTCATGGTCTATGTCAACAAAATCCACTCCCAAAGCAAATGAAGGATTCAATCCAAAATTACTTGGGTTTTGAACAAAAGAAGGAGAGAAATTTGTTCCAATATTTTTCCAGAATTGTAATGTCAAAGGTCCAAACGCATCCATATCGCCGTCGGCGTCTATATCCACAAATGAAATGCACTTATCAGACGTATTTAAGCCAAAATTCGTAATTCCCTGAATGAAGAACTGTCCCTTATAGAAAGAAGCAGACATTACAAACAGATAAAAAAGAAAGGTTTTTCTATTCATGTTCTATAATTCTGAAAATAATAAAAATTTATTTATAGTGATCCAGTCAACTGACTTACCCCTTCTCCACCGGGTATTTGGTCATAAAATCCATGACCATATCTATCATTTCTGAGCTTCCAATAAATAAAGGAGTACGTTGATGTAACTCTTTGATAGGCACCTCCATGATTCGTTTACTTCCTGTGCTGGCTTTACCACCGGCTTGCTCAATTAAAAACGCCAAAGGGTTACATTCATATAACAAACGTAATTTTCCATTCGGAGATTTTGTTGTTGTTGGATAAATATAAATGCCACCGGTAATTAAATTCCTGTGAATGTCCGCAACGCCAGAACCTATGTATCTTGAAGAAAGTGGTCTGTCGGTAGCCTTATCCTCTTCCTGACAATATTTAATGTACTTTTTTACACCGTCCGGAAAATGCAAGTAATTTCCTTCGTTGATAGAATAGGTTTTACCTTTTTTTGGTGTTTGCATATTGGGATGGGACAGGCAAAATTCACCTATACTAGGATCTAAAGTAAAGCCGTTGACGCCTTTGCCAGTTGTGTATACCAACATGCAACTGCTGCCGTAAATAATGTAACCCGCAGCAACTTGCTCGGTACCGCGTTGCATAAAATCTTCTAAAGTCCCAGGACCGCTTAAACTGGTGCGACGGTAAACCGAAAAAATCGTTCCTACAGAAACGTTAACATCAATATTTGAAGAACCGTCCAAAGGGTCCATGGCCACCACATAGCGCGCAGCCTTAGATATTTCAGTATCAATTGGAATTATTTCATCATTTTCTTCACTGGCAATAGCGCAAACTTCTCCCCCCGCTTTCAACGCTGCGATAAACTGTTCGTTAGCGAACACGTCAAGCTTTTTCACTCTCTCACCTTGAATGTTAACTTCACCCGTTTCACCCAATATTTCAACCAAACCGGCTTTGTTAACCTCACGGTTTACTATTTTAGCCGCAATTCCTATATCACGCAACAGTCTCGATAATTCGCCTTTAGCGTATGGAAAATCAGCCTGCTTTTCAATGATAAATTGTCCAAGAGTCTTTACGTTCATTTTAATTAATTTAGAAGGTAAATTTAGGTATTTTAGCCACAATAGCTAAATTCAATCCTAAGTTTAAATATTGTAAAATTGCCCTTAAATATTAAGTGCAAAAGCCTTGAGAAAAAACAAGACTGAATCTAAAAAAAATCTTCCTTTAAAAACTCACGCCAGTCACTCAAATTAGCTATAACCTGCAATTGCCGGTACTTGAAATGAAACTCTTTTTCGTTAGGCTCACTATTAAGAATTTTTAGCCGATACCTGTCAAAATTGGCCAAAGCCGTCCTTTCTTCGGTGCTTAATTTATAACCACCAAACTCCTTTTCTCGTAAATCATTTATCCCTGTTACAAGGCCTGAATATTTTTTACTCAGAAGTCCCGACAAGAAATCTATTTTATTTTCCACCTTACTAAATTATGTCTTCTGTATTAGCTTATTTTAAGTTTAATCGGATTATTCTAACATTTAAATGTTAATTGTAATAATTTTACATGATGAACCGGAAAGCTCCTTATATAATCACTTGTCTTATTTTCTTTTTTTCGTCTTATTTTTTCGGACAGGAACTAAAAAAAAATTCAGTAAAATTATCGGGATATGAAAAACGTTGGGCACTGCTTCATCCAATGGCTGCAATTAAAACAAAAAGAATAAGTAACAGGTGTTATGTCATTTATAATCAAACAGTTTTAGACGGACATGCGAATGGAGGTAGACTTGATGCCTTTAGACACATTTTTTTTATGGCGGCGCTGGCCCAAAAAGTAAGTGTTAAAAAACTGCGAAAACTTGGATTTGCGCATGAAAAAGCAAATTACAGACATTTTTTAAAAACAGAATTTGAAAATGGTGAACTTCCAGACAGTCTTTCTTCTATTATGGATTTACAAAATAATGAATTAGGCTTTCGGTTAGGTTTAGAAAATAAAGAAATAGATTTGAACGAATTGGCCATGAAGGCTAAATTAGAAATTCAGGTGGGAAAAGCTGTTATCATTAAAAGAAACCTATCGGGGTTATATCTAGATTGCAATGACAGACCAATTAGTTTAAATAACTATTTAAAAATCTGGAATATACCAAAATGTTTGGCTCCTTCAGATTACAATTACCATGATTGAAGCTGATTATAATCGAGTTTACAATTAATCCACTCACCGTCTAACTTGGATTTATACCTATTATAGAATTTAATTGCATGGATGTTCCAATCCAAAACCTGCCACTCCATTCGCCTAACTTTTTGAGCTTTTGCAACTTTAATAACTTCCTCGAATAAGCGTTTACCATATCCTTTAGATCTTTCGTGTTCCGTAACAATGATATCCTCCAAAAACAAACATTTACCTTTCCAGGTTGAATATTTATAATAATAAAGTGCTATTCCTAAAATACGCGCCTGTTTTTCGAGAACAAAAAACTCAAATAGCTTCTCCTTTCCGAAACCCCAGTTAATCATTTCTTCAATACTAACCACCACTTCGCTTGGAGCTTTTTCAAAAGCAGCCAGTTCTTTAATTAGTTCGAGTGCTCTTGGAATGTCCTTTTCATTACCAACACGTATAATACTATCCATTCGAAAATTTTTTCTTTAAGATAACTTTTTGCAATATCCTTTTGATGATAAGTTCCGTGATTATCTCTTCAAAATTCATTTTAGGGTTCATTTTTCGATACTTGCTTATCTGCAACTCACTAATGTCAACCCTATATAGTAAATTCGATATAACTGTAGAATTTTTTTTAAACAGCGGTTCCAATTCCTTTTCGATCAATGCCTTTGAGTCATGTGATTCAGCACGTAGCATCGAAATAAATTCAGTATTTAGGCCGGCAGTTTCAAAATCTTTTTTTAATTGATTTTTGAAAAGTTCAAATATTTCTTTTTGTAAAAAGAACTCCTGGCTTAATAAATCTTCCATTTATTGTTTAAGTAACAAACGTGTCAGAGGTTTTTTGTTTATGATATGCGAATTAATAAGATCACTCACATCTTCCTTTTTAACACCTACATAAAAAGTGCCATCAGGATATATAGCAATCGTGGGGCCAAAATCGCAAATTCCAAGACAACCGCTCCTATTAGCTCTAGTTTTAAGATTTACATTAAGACTTTTTAATTGCTTTTTAAACTCGGCAACATGCTCCAAGCCCTGATTTTCACCACAGCTTAACCTT
>CALMND010000009.1 GCA_937868565.1 uncultured Bacteroidota bacterium
CATATCTAATAGTGCTTGTTCATTGACCTCTGCGGATAATAAACTAAGAACAGGCCTAGTCACCGTTAAACTTACAAATAGATTGAAAAACCCTGGTGCAACTATGATAATTAAGCTGTTAAACTATAAAGCAGACAACTTGGAATATTACTGTGATAGCATGATTGTGACCACAGTTGCTTCAAATACACTGTTTACAACCTATAACATTAAAATAATTAATGGTGCGGTTAAAAGTGGTTCGAGTTGGACAATCAAATATAGTCTTGACAGAACGATAACTAACTATTACAACGGAAACCCTTTAGGTACCAACGCTTATGTATCCATTTACGGAAGTTCGAGCGGAACAAATCGTCATGGCAAACTTTATACTACCAACGTTTCTTCAGGCACACCTTTAATTAAACATAAGAACTGCCGATACATAGATACAGGACTTCTTGAATTAACTCCCCAGGGATTTAAGCCAAGAATAGTTGACTATGGTAGGGGTGAATGTGATGAGGAGGCAACGTTTTTAGTTAATAATAATACTATTGCGTTTAAATTAAAATAATTTATATTTTTACGAACTGTAAATAACGAGTATTAAAGAATTGGACGTTTTTGACATATACGATAAAATGGAAAGAAATAATATTCTCCTTTCTTTTAAAGGGGAAATTACTTCGGATCTGCTTACCTCCATTCTTCAGATTATGGAGAATAAAATGGACAATATGCAAGAAGAGCCAAAAATGAAAAAAAAGGTATATAATGTGCTTGTAGAGTGCCTTCAAAACCTTTATCATCATTTGGATGAAGTTTCTGAAACCGACTCTGATAAGATACGGTCAGCCATTTTTACAATTGGTAAGATGGATGGGAAGTATTCAATAATAACAGGCAATTATATCCTTAACGAAAATATTATGGGCCTTAAAAACAGGCTGGATGAAGTTAATTCGTTAAACAAGGAAGAACTAAAAGAATACTACAAAAGGGTGCTAAACAACGGTGAAATGTCCCTAAAAGGCGGTAGAGGGCTAGGAATGATAGATATAGCCAGAAAAACTGGTGAAAAAATGGAGTATAATTTTTTGGAAATTGACAATAAAGTTTCTTTCTTTACACTTAATATAAAAGTATCAATACAAAACTAAAATCTACAAATATGGAAAAATACTCTATTGAAGGCACACCAAAGACACCAAGCATAAATTTTGACTTGAACGGTGGCGTTTTAGAAGTAAAAGGTCGCTCAATTCCTGAAAACTCAATTGAGTTTTACAAACCTTTGGTTGATGCATTGGATAAATATGCAAGTATGGCTAAGCCCTCAACTACTGTGAATGTGCAATTAGAATATTTTAATACATCATCATCTAAGTGTATTTTGGATGTATTTAAAAAATTGGAAGGTATTAATAAAGGCGGAAGTGCAGTAATTATTAATTGGCATTACGAGGAAGATGATGAAGATATGTTAGAAGCTGGTGAAGACTACCAAGCGATAATTAACGTGCCGTTTAAAATGGTAATGGTGAATGAGTAATTCAAGATTTTTGTCAAAAAAACCCTGCCTTTGGCGGGGTTTTTTCATTATATTTGTTACCCCTTTAAAATCAAAAATATGTCAAATAAAATCATAGAACTTTTAGGAACTAATGCGGGTAATTTATTAGAACACACCTGTAAGACAATTTCAAAAGAAAACATTCATTTGCCTGGCGAAGATTTTGTTGATCGTATTTTTTCAATTTCTAACAGAAATCCTCAGGTACTTAGAAGCCTCCACCAATTATATACCGCCGGAAGATTAGGCGGTTCTGGTTATTTGAGTATTTTACCTGTTGATCAAGGCATTGAACACAGTGCCGGTGCAAGTTTTGCTCCGAACCCAATTTATTTTGATAGCGAAAACATAGTAAAATTGGCTCTAGAAGGTGGTTGCAATGCTGTTGCTTCAACTTACGGCGTTTTAGCTACCGTAGCACGTAAATATGCTCACAAAATTCCTTTCATTGTAAAGATTAACCATAACGAGTTCCTTACCTATCCGAATAAGTTTGATCAGATTATGTTTGGTACCATTGAAGATGCATGGAATATGGGAGCTGTTGCAGTAGGAGCAACCATTTATTTTGGTTCGCCGGAATCTTCAAGGCAAATTGTCGAAGTGTCGAGGGCATTTGAAAGAGCTCATGAATTGGGCATGGCTACTGTGTTATGGTGTTACACGCGCAACAACGCATTTAAGAAAGATGGAGTTGATTACCACACTGCGGCTGACCTTTCTTCACAAGCTAATCATCTTGGTGTTACCATTCAGGCAGATATTATTAAGCAAAAATTATCCGACAAAAATGGAGGCTATACCGCCGTCAACTTCGGTAAAACACACGCAAAAGTTTATTCCGAGTTAACGACAGATCACCCAATAGATTTATGTCGTTATCAGGTTGCGAACTGTTATATGGGTCGCATGGGTTTAATTAATAGTGGAGGTGAAAGTAAAGGTGCTGGCGATTTGGCAGAGGCCGTAACTACTGCTGTAATTAATAAAAGAGCCGGTGGGCAGGGTTTAATAAGCGGGCGTAAAGCTTTTCAAAAGCCAATGAAAGAAGGAGTTAGCTTATTAAATACAATTCAGGACGTATATCTGGACAAGTCCATAACGATTGCGTAAATAATTACCTGTGAATGAGTACGGAATAACTATCGATTATTAACTATTAATTAAAACAATGGGTTGGTTTAAGAGATTAAAGGAAGGAATTACCACTTCAACAAAAGAAAAGAAGGAGACACCTGAAGGCTTGTGGTACAAATGCCCTTCCTGTAAAAAAATACACACTGTACAGGATCATACGGCAAGCAAATATGTATGTAGTGATTGTGGTTATCACGAAAGAATTGGAAGCAAAGAATATTTTGAGGTAATTTTTGATAATAACCAGTTTACCGAATTGCATGAGCATTTGATAAGCGGTGATCCTCTTGATTTTACGGATACAAAAAAATATACAGATCGCTTAACCGACACCATTAAAAAAACCGGAATGAATGACGCTTTGAGAAGTGGATACGGGAAGGTGAATGGGTATGATTTGGTAATATGCTGCATGGATTTTAGTTTTATTGGAGGCAGCATGGGAAGTGTTGTTGGGGAAAAAATATCACGGGCTATTGATTTTTGCATTCAATCCAAGTCTCCTCTTTTGATCATATCCAAAAGTGGTGGGGCTCGCATGATGGAAGCCGCGTATTCATTGATGCAAATGGCCAAAACATCAGCGAAGTTGAGTCAATTAGCTCAGCATAAAATCCCTTACATTTCTTTATTAACCGATCCTACTACTGGCGGTGTCACAGCAAGTTACGCTATGTTAGGTGATTTAAATATTGCTGAACCAGGCTCTTTAATTGGTTTTGCAGGCCCTCGCGTAGTTAAAGAAACAATAGGTAAAGATCTTCCAAAAGGCTTCCAAACAGCTGAATTCGTTTTGGAGCACGGTTTTTTGGATAAAATTATTCCTCGTGGTGAGCTCAAAGAAAAATTGGGACAACTTCTTAAAATGTTCAAGAACTAGAAAAGTAACAACCTAATAGGTTCATTAAGTTTCGATTTTAATTAGCCGTTTAACCTTTAATTTTTCGAATTAAAAGATCATCGTACTTTAATTACCACATTCCCGGTTTTTTGTTTGCTTTCAACATACTGGTAAGCTTCCACAATTTGGTCTAGTTTGTAATTTCGGTCAATCACAGGCTTGTATTTGCCTTTGTCAGTTAATCTCTTAAGGAAAATAACGTCTTCTTTGGATATTGTAGGTAAAGGAAATAAAACCTTTTTGCCGCCAAAGAATGGCGTGATAATGGCTAAAAAAACATTTTCAGCATTCTTTCCTAATTCTGTAGATATGTATATTCCTTTTTCAGTTAATAAGGGTTTACATGCTCCAAATGAACTTTTCCCTACCGCATCAAAAACGAACTCATATTTATCTTGAGTCTTTGTAAAATCTTGCTGTTGATAATCAACAACTTTATCGGCCCCAAGAGATTTTACTAATTCTATGTTTTTGGTGTTGCACACTGCTGTGACATTGATTTCAAAATACTTTAATAGTTGAACTGCCGCTGAACCAATAGCACCCGTTGCACCATAAATCAAAGCATGTTGTCCTTTTTGAATTTTAGAGGCTTTGATATTACACAGGGCGTAATGCGCACCTTCAGTCATTGGCGCAGCTTCTTCGTATGTGAGATGATCGGGCATTTGAGCAATCGACTCGTTTTCCGCAATCGTTAAGTACTCAGCATGTCCTCCAAATTTTTTGTCATTGTACCCAAATACTTTATCTCCCTTTTGGAACACTGTCACAGTTTTACCCACTTCCTCAATTTCCCCTGAAAACTCGCAACCCAAGGTTTTGTATTTAGGTTTTAGCAAACCGCTCCAAAATCTGGAAATAAAATACTCGGCACTGCGAAAACCACAATCGGTCCGGTTTACGGTGGAAGCAAAAATTTTAATTAAAACTTCATTGTCTTTTGGTATAGGCTTGTCAACTTCCTTCAAATTAACAACTTCTGGTGGTCCGTATTTGGCATGTATAGCTGCTTTCATTAATGTAAAAGTAAAAATAAAATCTACCCTTTTGACTTTGTCAAACAAGGTTTTGGTTTGTTTTTGAAAACAGAATTTTAAAACGGTGGGCCAATTAAAACACTAACTGAGCTTACTTAGGTTGCGAGGCTTTTATAGAAAGAACATATTTATAAACTGCATCTTTTTGCGGACCTGATATTCCAGCTCTTTGAGACATATCGTCGACAATATCTTTCCAGTGCGTTACATCACGCTTGTATATGTTTTTAGGACTATGGCATTGAATGCAAGCACCCGTCTTATAAATGGAATAACCTTCCTGTAATTTTTCCAAGGTCACCTCTTTATATTCCATCTGAATAGCACTTAGTTCTTCATTTCCGGGAGCATGAATTCCGTCAGCAGATTTTGCAACACTTACCACAGGTGCTGGTTTAGCTGGTGGAGTGTTTGTTGCAACTGGTCCAACAGGGGGCGAAGAAGCTATTGTTTTAGTGCTTTTTTTGGAGGCCTTGCAGGCGAAGATAATCAGGGCACTTGCTATTAAGATTGCTTTGCTTAGGTTCATTTCTTGAAAATTAGAATATGCTAAATGTACTGTGAATTATTTTTTTCTCAGAATAAGAGAGTGATTTTTAAGGTCTTTTAACTTTGGGAAATATTTCGCGATTCAGATTGTCTCTGTTATGTTGAGTGTTTCAGCTTAGTTTTCTTAAGCAACAACCCGTAATAGATTGCGAAAAGAACCAGAACAGGGAAGAAAGACTTTATATATTCAAGTCTAATAAAATACGTTTTTAAGGCATCGGGGATTAGGTCAGTAAACCAAATGGAAGTGAAAATAAAGGTTAGAATAACAAGGGCTGTACTGATAGGTGATTGTTTAGATGAAAAAAACCAAATTCCAATACCAGACATAGCTATAACAAAAGTTGGAGATTCAGACTTATGATTAAACGCCACCATCCAAACCAGGATGAAGGATAAATAACGAATTCGGAAAAGCTCGTGTGAATATTGTTTATGTCTGAATAAAGGTGTAATAAGGATCAATCCCCCAAACAATAGAGTCAGTAGTTTATAATCATTTAAGGGCAATATAAATTGAGTATATAAAAAAAGACTCATGCCAATGGATTGACCTTCATCGGCTTTTAATAATTGATACCAATTTTTATATTGTGAAATTAGGTCACCAAAATCGACAACTATTAACGGTACGAGAAACAGGGCAATGGTCCAAAAGAGAATGCCTAAAAGGGACTTTAGCTTGTTGGGGTAAAGTAAAAATAAAATAAGGCCGGTTATAGAGTATATTTTTATAAAGGCTCCTAAAAGAATAAAAAATATCGCGTATGAATTTTTTCCTTTTTCAAATAAATTGAAACTCAAAATTGTCAGACCCGCTATTAGAGCATTACTTTGGGAGTTTCCGGTTGAGAGTATTAACTCGGGTAACAAGAAAAGAACAATAAATATCTTTTTTGACGCGTCAATGGACTTTAAAAGAGAAATGGCGTAATATAGAACAAAGATATTTACTGAGTTCCACAGGACGAGCCCTATACTATCTGGTAAATAATAGAAGAAGCACATAATTAAAGCGAATGTGGGGCTGTATTTATACAAATCAGCATATTGATTTGGATAATGCTCATACAGATTTTTGTTCTCTATTAAATGGCGAAATGAAAACTTAAATATTACAAAATTGTTGTAAAACGTGTAGTTTCCTGCCCAAAAATGATGGACTCCAAGAAGAATGCTTTGCATGGAAATAAGTATAGATATACCTAACAATAAGCCAGGCATAAACCAGCGATTAGAAGCAAGTTTCTTAATAACATTTTTAAATGCTGAGGTCATTAATACTCTTTCTTATATTCAGAGATTCGTTATTTCTTTTGTACTTGTCATACAGTTTCAAATTCCTTCTGATACCTCACTATTCCATTTACGTTTTTGTTGTAGCCAATTATAAATCAGACAACGCTGACAAAGTTCGGTTATTTTCTTAATATTTTCTAATTTTGACGTACCTGCTAAATTGGCTTCATTAAGCAGCAGTAAATTTACAGCCCTGCTCTCTTCGAAGAAATTTTTTTGATTAAAATTATTAATAAATTGCTCTGATGTTTTGTAATTTAAAGACATCCGTGCAATCTTACTTCGTTATAACATTTCATGAAGCGGGCACATCATAACAATACCAGACCATGGCTTAAGAATGTTAAAAATATTTTAGAAACTTTTTTTTACCTTACAATCGCTTTGTGGCTTTTTAATTGCAAGTCAACATACAACAAGGAAAGTAGATCGTCCGAGGCGTGGGGTTTTTGTATTGAATCTCATCAGTGTTATAATTAGCGATCGCTGCGTTTCGAAAGTACTTGGCTTCAAAATTAATGAACGAGTTAATATAAAGCGTAAACTTTTGGGTTAACGTAAAAGCCTCACTTTTGCCAACTCTGGTTCGCAGAGCTTTTTATTTCTCTTCCGTTTTTTCCTCGAGTTTTGGTAGATCTTTTTTATACTGTATCACGTCCCATTTTATTTTCCAGTGATTCACGTATTCCGATAGAGGTCCAAGTCCAACTTCGGCTCTTCTTTTATCAACATTGTCGGGGTCAATCAATGGAGAAACATAATATAATTGAGTGAGCGGGTCTCGCCCAATTTGACTTCCATATATTTGTCGCTTGCCTTGCCCCAAAGCTACTCTGTCTTCAAGTAGTGCCAAACTACTACCTTGGGCTTTACCATTTTTTACCGCTTCTCTCATCATAGGCAAGTACTTTTCTTGTGTTGCCTGGTCAGAATGTTGTATTACCAGAAACAAAGTTGAGTTTCCTTGTCCTCCAATTATGTCAGCAC
>CALMND010000010.1 GCA_937868565.1 uncultured Bacteroidota bacterium
AGTTTAAGTGCTTCTCAACATCTACAGTTTTACCGTAGTTATCTAACATTTTATTAATGCCATTGATTAAGGTTTGAACACCTTCATCGTTTACGCCTGAAACAACTAATGATTTTCCTTTATGATCAATAAGTTTAGCGGCAATTTTTTTAATCGCTGTTGTTACATCTCCGTTTTCAAAATTACTTCCTACCGCAACTTTTGAATTACCAGACGCAGAGGCTATCTCGTTATACAATGCAGCTGCTACCTTACCCAATTCACTCGGTTTCACCATATAACGGTAATCGGCATTCGCACCTGTTAGTGAAAGGTTAGTTTCAAAATGAAAATGCTGACTCATGTCAGGATTTTCTTTGGTAACTTTACGATTTTTAGCGTATTGTTTAGAAAATTCTTCGCCGGATAACCAATTGCCCAAAAAGTCGCAAGCGATTCCTACAACAATTTTTGCTTTGCTGAAATCATAAGAAGAAACTACTGACTTTCCAAAGACATTTTTATTGGCTTTAGTTAAAGCGTTATAAGAAATGGCATCGTAAGTAACATGCTTAGTGCCGGGATATTTTGCAGTGAATTCAGAAATGATTGCTTTTGTGGAAGGGCTAATGATTGTGGAAGACAGAATGCGCACATTGCCACTTTTTAAAGCTGCAGCAACGGTTTCATCTACCGTTTTCCAAGTGGCTTCCTGTCCTTTTATCCAAGGGCCATTTAAACGTGCTCCATCATATAAACCTAAAACAGAAGCCTGAACACGGGCATTGGTACCACTGTGTGAAAAACCTTTTAAATCATTTCCTTCTATCTTAATAGGGCGTGATTCTCTTGTTTTTACCAAGATAGAAGCGTAATCATGTCCATCGTAAAAGGTAGTTGCATAAAAATTGGCTACACCAGGAGTCACTTCTTCCGGCTTTACCACGTATGGTATAGAACGATTAACGGGAGTTTCGCAAGCGGCTAAAGCAACGGCAGCGGTAGAAAAACCCATTACTTTTAAAAAATCACGTCGCGATGTGCCTGAGTTTTCTGCCTCATTGCTGCTGAGAAACTCGTCCATTGGCAGAGGTTCGGCAAACTCATTTTTATGTTGCTCTTGGAATTCAGGGCTGTTGTGCAGCTCCGGTAATCCTCTCCAGTATTTTTTTGACATAGACATTATGTTATATAAATCTTTAATGTTTCTTAATTAATAATGACACTTCGTGCACTCTAAGCCACCGATTTTATCCACGGTAAATTTCACATCGTACTGACCCGCATATTTTTCCTTTAGTGCTTTGTGCAAACGATCGTAATATGCATTACCAGCCATAGCAACTTCTGTTTTACGATGACACTCAATACACCACTTCATAGTTAGAGGAGCTTTTTGCTCTGCCACGGTCATTTCTTTTATGTTCCCATGACACGTAGCGCAATCTATTTTACCAACCACTACATGCTGCGAATGATTAAAATAAACGTGATCCGGAAGGTTGTGCACTTTAATCCATTTTAAAGGATTTTGTTTGCTGTCATCATACGTTCCAGCCTTTGGATCAAAACCAGCAGCCACATATATTTTAGCAATTTCTACTTCCTTGTATTGAGGTCCGGTTTGAATACCCTTGTGGCAATTCATACAAATATTAACAGATGGAATTCCAGCATGACGCGATTTCTCTACTGTGCTGTGACAATATTGACAAGCAATTTCATTATCACCGGCGTGTAATTTATGAGAGAATTTGATTGGTTGTTCCGGTTTGTAACCCTTTTGTGTTCGATAATCGTAATAAACACCAATGTTGAAGCAGGCATCCCAACAGCTCTTCATACCAACAAAAGCTAGAATAATACAAATTACACCAACTAAACGACGATTACCTGACATCCAACCTCTCGCCTCTTCCCAAAAGGTTAATTCAGGGTTCTCGTCCCTACCTTCACTACGATTTACAGAGTTTTGAAGAGAAGTTCTTACACTTCTTAGGGCTCCAAGTAAGATAGCCAAAACAACAACCACGCCCAAAATAACGTACAACGGTTCTATTCCAGCGCTTACCTCAGTTGAGTTCGCATTATTCCCAGTGGTATTCCCTGCAGCTGCAACAACCACGGGAGCAGGAGCCTTAATAAAAGCAAGAATCGCATCAACATCTTTTTCATTTAGTTGCCCTTCAAACACGGTCATAGCGGCTTTTCCATTTGCCGCATAAATTTGATTACCATAAGCATCACCTGCTTTAATCATTTTCTCATTATTCAGAATCCAGTTTTTTAACCAATCGCCTTTAGGTGCGCGGTCAAAAACGCCTTTTAAGCCAGGTCCAGTTAATTTTTGGTCGGTATGTGAAGCATGACAAACGGCACAATTTTGCTTAAATAACTTTGCTCCATCCTGTGCTTGCAACTTTCCTGAGATGATAAAAACCGATAAAACTACTGCTATCAGAGCTTTTAAGGGGATTCGGGGTATTTGGTTTTTCATATAAAAATGAGAAATTTATAAATACTGTTAAATTTGAATAATGACAAACAAATGACAATAAAACGTTGGCAAATTTAACAGAAGATTGAGAATTATCTCCTTAATTTTTTAAATTTTTTAACGAATTTGTTAATTTATAATGATTCTAAATAAGGTTTTTCGTGACGTTAAAAACCAAATGCAAAAAGTTGAAAACTTTATCATGTGATTCTTGATAAATTGAAGTTGTTCTCGAAAAAATTGTTTTATTTCTCCTTTCCTTCCCAGGTGGCCGCTTGTTTTTTCGAAAACCGCAAACCTAGCATTAACTCATGTGTGCCGGAAGAATATTTTTTAAGATTAGTAGTTGTGAAATCATAGGAGTAGCTTATTAGCAAATAATCCTGATACATGTATCCAATCATTCCCGAAAAAGCATCATTATGACGATAGGCCCCGCCTAACCAAATCTGCTCCTTGTAAATGGCGCGAAAGCCAATATCCACCTTCACGGGAGCCGGGTATTCATATTTAGCAAGAAAGGAAGGCTCAATTTTAAAATCATCCCCAATATCAAATCTATATGCGCCATTTAAATTATACTGGGTCACAATTTTACTGTTTTTGTAAGCTCCTTGATATAATTTTATACGTGCCTGATGAATTTGCGGCAAACTAAAACCTATATAAAAGCGGCCTTTCTTATGAAAATAAACACCTGTGCCAAAATCGGGGACATAGGTTGTTTGATACGTAGTGTAAAGTTGAGAGTCCCCCTCGTCGTGCAGCGTTATCTTATTTCCATCAATTCCCCACTGCAAAATTCCTGCGGTTAAACCCATAGATAAATTAAGTTCCTTATTCAATTTTAAGTGATACGCATAAGAAAAATTAAGCCCAGTTCTACGGGTGGGTCCAACAATGTCTGTAAATAAATTCATACCCAATCCGGCGTTTTTATCCTTAATCGGCCCTTGCAGAGTCAACATGTAAGTTCTTGGACCGTCTGTAATTCCGAGCCATTGCAAGCGGTTATTGGAGCGAACCTCTGCAAAATCATCTTTACCTGCTACCGCTGGATTAATTGCCATTTCATTCAGCATATACTGAGAATATTGCGGTAACTGCTGTGCCTGTATTTTAACCGCGCCTATAAACAACAATACTATATATAATTTTCTCATTATCTGAAAATAGTTAAGGGTCCGGTATAAGGTTTAGGGTAAGCAGGATGGTTTAAATGAATAACATAATAATAGGTTCCCACCGGTAAATTTTTCCCTTTGTAAGTGCCGTCAAATGGAGTTGTATATCCTTTGGAATAAAATAGTGGCTCACCCCAACGATTATAAACCTCAACCGTATTGTCAGGGAATTGTTCGAGATAATCAATAAACCAGACGTCATTCTTACCATCGCTATTTGGACTAAACCCACTGTTAATTTTAATTTCAGGGTACACCGCCACCATCATTGTGCTCGATGCAACGCAACCAACACCATAAAGCGTACTAACGGTATACGTAATGTCAAGTGTATTTGAAGAGATTGGATTTTGCAGTAAAGGGTCATCTAAAGCAAAGGATGGAGTCCAAGTTACTGTTCCTAAGCCATTAATGGTAGGCGCTCCACCAATCATTATTTTAGTAAATAATGGAATTGTATAAGAAGGTCCTGCATTGATTAATGGCGGATCAAAAACTCTAACAACTACAGTATCACGATCAACACAGCTAGAAACAGAAGCAATGGCTAATAACTGATAAGTGAAGGTTTGATTGGCATCATTTAGCACAAAAGAAGGTGTACTAGCTATCGAAGAACCGGTGTTTGGGAGGCTAAACCAATTGTAATTAACCGCACCTGTAGACAATAAACCCGAAATGTTAATCGACGCGCCGGGGCAAATTGTCGTATCGTTTCCAGCATTTGCCACAATAGTGATCGTAGAAACGACTTTAATAACTGTGTCTCTTTTGCATTGCGAATTATTCATCACCGTTACCGTATAATTGCCCGAAAAAATGTTGTTTATCGACGTGTTATTGGATGAAAAGTTAGAGGGTCCTGTCCATGTGCAAGTGAAAGGTGTTGTCAAGGTTACACTGGCTGCGCCGTCAGCCACTGAGGTGCAAGAAGAGTTATTTAAATTAAGAGTAGGACTCAAAGGTGCAGGATTTAATAAACTAACTGTCTTAGTTAACGAACACCCATTAATGTCTGTTATTGTAAATGTTTTCGAATTTACTGCTCCCCCACAAACAGAGCCAATCTGGTTATTGTTTGGCCCAGAAGTTCCGGCAAACGTATATGCTAATTGGCCTCCAACCGGAAGCAAGGCTATGGCTCCGTCGCATTTATCGTGACAGCTTATTGGAATTGTATCTAAATTCAATTCTAAAGGTGGATTTCCAGTTACCGTAAATATTCTCACATTACTGCATCCACTCGCATTAGTAGCGGTTAATGTAACCACACCAGGACAAATATTAGTTAATGAGCCTGCATTTGCAGTTCCATTGTTCCCACCCCAAACATAGGTAACCGCTGAAGTCCCAGAAGAACTGACGAAGATGGAAGCATTACATGAACCTGAACAGCCTGCACTAATTTGAGTAAAAGAAATAGCGGGTGCCGACTGATTGCTGATATTGAAGGTTTGAGTAATCGTACATGCGTTCGCATCAGTTACTTTCACTGTATAAATTCCTGGACCTATATTAGTTAGTGAAGAAGAAATAACTCCAGTAGGAGTCCAACTATACTGGTAAGGACCTAAACCTCCGTTAGCAGTTACGCTAATGAAACCATTAAAGCCCGGACCAGCACCACAACTGGGCTGTCCGACAGAAGCAATAAGCGACATGCTACTTGACGCAGTAATATTAGTCGGCGAAGTTCTTACACATCCCTTGGCGTCCGTCATTTGAACAAAATAAGTACCTGAACATAAATTAGAAGCCACACTCGTTGTGTTCGAAAGCGAAGGATTGATCCAGTTAAATCCTATTGGAGGGGTTCCACCAATTGGAGAAACGGTTGCTGCCCCCGTGCAATTATTTGGCCCAGCACATAGTATATTCTGAATATTGAAGTTTTCTCCAGTAATTCCATTAGAGCTATTAATCACAATGTTTTTTATCTGCTGACAATTTAAATTGTCTTTAATTAATACTTGATACAAGCCAGCGCATAAGCTAAACACAGAGGCCCCTGTAGCGCCGTTTGTCCACGAATAAGTGTAAGGAGAAGTACCACCAAAAGCGTTAATGTTTGCACTTCCGTTACACTGATTACAGTTTGGTTGTGTTACGTTAGGAATATTTACCTGCAAAGCGGGGTTTTCTGTTATTGTTGCAGATGAAATTGTTTTGCAGCTATTGGCCCCTGTCACGGTAAGTATAACCACACCGCTGCATAAATTGGTAACACCGGAAGTATTTCCTCCGACACTCCAGTTAAACGTGTAAGGTGTATCAGTGCCCGTAACAGCGGCAGAAGCAGCTCCGGTACAGGTATTAAAACAGTTAATATTAGAAGGGGTGGTGGCCACAATCGGTCCATTCTGATTACTAATATTTATAACAGTGCTTGTCGGACAACCTCCTGGGCTGTTATCAGTAACCGTAATGGTATAACTCCCCGGACCAATATTACTCAGCGTCGCGGTGTTAGCCACTATTGGCGCCCAGTTTACAACAAAACCGGGGGTTCCGCCGGCTATATTAACTTGAACAGTTCCGTTTGGAGGCTGGACCGTACACGAAGGTGGCGTAATGAAAGGAGAAAGTGTAATACTCGTTGCCGCATTTATGTTAACCGAAGTACTTCTTAAGCAGCCCTGCACATCTTGCATCTGAAGAAAATAAGTCCCTGCGCACAAGTTCGTAATAACTGAGTTTGAAACGGCGGGGTTAATCCAATTATAATTAATCGGTGGACTACCGCCAATCGCTGTGACCGTGGCTGAGCCGTTACAACTTCCACCACAAGGAATATCTTTCTTGTTTATATTCTCGCCAGTGATTCCGTTAGAATTATTAATAATTAAGGTTTGTGATTGGGTACAATTTGAAAAGTCTGTAATAGTTACTGGATAAACCCCAGCACATAGATTTGTTAAAACCGTATTCGTGCTCCCAATGGTCCACGAGAAGGTATATGGACTTGCTCCACCAATTCCGTTAACAGTTACGGAACCGTTACATATGTTACAACTTGGTTGTGTGATGGTACTAGCAAGACTAAGCTGAGGAGCTGACGTAATGGTAATTGCAGATGAGGTTGAACAACCATTTAAACTTGTTGCGGTTACCGTATAACTACCATTGCACAAATTAATAACACTAGTTGTAATTGGCCCCGAACCAAACTGCCCATTGCTCCAATTAAAAGAATAGGGAGGTGGAATACTACCGTTGGCCGGAGGCGTAGCAGAAATGGTCGCTGAGCCGAGACAACTTCCGAAGCAGATGTTGTTAGTTACAGGGCCCGTTAATCCAATATTATTTACCGCTGGGATATCTACCGTTTGTGAAGAAGCACAGAGACCTCCATTATATTTTATTATAACTGTATAAATGCCTGCACATGCGCTCGTTAGAATTGGCGAATTCGCCGGACCCGAAGGAGTCCAGGAATATTGATAAGGTCCCCCGCCGCCGCCGCTGGCATTAACCGTTGCAGAACCGTTACATAATCCGAAACAAGTAGGAATGTTCATGCTTGTGCTAAGAACTATTGGTGGTGGCTGTGTTACGTTGGTTGCCGTAAATGTAATACAACCATTGATGTCGGTTATTTTGGCGGTATAACTACCCGCACAAAGTCCAAGAAGTGGATTAGTTGAAGCTGTATTCGGAGCGGGAGGAGAAATCCATGAGAAGGTCGGACTTGCGCCAGTCATCACGCCAATAGAAGCGGCACCTGCGCATACACTGTTACAAATGTTGTTCGTAGAAGTAATTGCTGCTGTTGGTCCGTTGGAATTACTTAATGGAATAACTACCGAATTAGTACAACCTAAAGAGTTACTCAACGCGATTGTATATATACCCGCACTTAAACCGGGAGTAAGGGTTCCACTTCCATTTGGGGACCATGTATAAGAATAACTTGGATCAACAGGAGTTGGATTTACACTGATGGTTCCGTTATTGTTAGCCGGACAACTCGGGGGCGCGCTGGAAACATTCATGTTTATTAGCGCAGGATTTGCTAAAGTAAATGTGATTGCATCCGTACATCCCGCAATGTCAATAACATTCATAGTATAAACGGTTGTTGACGTGGCGTCACTTCCGCATAAGCTGCCTACGGATGATGATAATGTGTTAGAAGTTCCAGAAGGCAACCATGTAATTGTTGGCGTGCCAACCGCGAAAGAGGCAGTACCCACCGCGCTTCCATTGCAAACACCAAAACAAGAAGGATTCGTTTTGCTGATATTGGCCTGAATTAAGGGTGCTAAAGCTATTGAAGGTGTCAGAGAGGTCTTACAGTTATTAGCATCCGTTGCAAACACGGTATAATTTCCCGCGCATAATCCTGTAGGATTTTGAACAATACTTGCTATTGGAACCCAACTGTAAGAGACAGCCCCCTGTGCTCCCGATGGAACTATGCTAATGCTTCCATTACAAAGGCCGCAGGTTGCTGGGTTAATTGTTGGACTAAGAGAGAAGGTAGGTGCCGGATTAATGGTAAAGCCTTTTTGAACCACGCATCCATCTGCGTCAATAACGGAGGATGTATAATTTCCCGAACATAAATTTCCTAACGTAGGCGTAGTAGCGGCGCCCAAAGACCAAGTGAAGGAAAAGGTTGGAGCACCTCCACCAACAGTCACGGTAGCGGAAGCATTGCATGAATTAGAACAACTTGCATTTTGTGTAATTAAAGTGCTTGATAAATTTGATGCAATGAGCGCTATAGTAAATTGTGGAGATGTGCAATTATTTCCATCTACAGCGTTTACAGAATAAACGCCAGGCCCCAGGTTTAGAATGGTTGCTGTTGTTGAGCCACTAAACGGAGCCAGGGCTGCCCAGGTAAAAGAAACCGGAGCTGTTCCTCCACCAGAACTTGCTATTATTGAACCATTAGTTGCACCGGCGCATATAACGGTTTTGGAGGTTGTTGCAGTTACCGTTATTGCCGAGGGTTGGTTTACGTTAAAGGTAAAAGTCCTGCTACAGTTATTCGCATCAAAAATGTTCAAAGTATAAGCCCCAGCGGCAATGTTGTTTATACTTTGCGTCGCGGCTGTAAAAGAAGCCGGGCCAATCCAGGAAAAGTTGTAGGGTGCAGTTCCACCAGTGGGACTTGCCACTGATATGGTGCCCGTGGAAGTACCATTACATTTTGCGTCTATAACATTAAAAGATATAGTGAGCGAAGTAGGTTGGGTGATATTTACGGTTTGATTTGTGACACAGTTATTAGCATCTTTTACATCTACGAAGTAAATACCAGCAGAAAGACCAGTTGCGGTTGAGGAGGTTGCTGCGTTAATTTGGGCACCAACGGCAGGCGACCATGTGTAGGTACAGGGTACAGCATTAGCAGTAACCGTTATAATCGCTGAACCAGTGTTTGCGCCAAAACAGGTCACTGACTGCGAAGTGACAGCGACCGTTGGTCCGCTAGGGCTGTTTAAAACCGTGGGTACTATCGTACTACATCCAAGCGCATCTGTCACAGTTACAGTGTAAATACCAGCACCAATAGAGGTAATACAACTTGCAGTCACAGCGCCTGGTATCCAAGTAAAAGTATAGGGCCCAGTTCCTCCAGCTGTATTAACACAAATACTTCCGTTAGAATTAGTACAAGTGCTTGGCGCCGTGGGCGTAAAAGTAGTTGTTATCGCTGATGGCTGCGTGATTGTAAAAGTTGCCTGTGGAGTAAACGTACAGTTGTTATTATCCTTGAGAGTTAGTGTATAATTGCCATTACATTGGTTAGTGATACTCGATGTTATTTGCCCTCCAGGGCTCCATGAAAAAGTATAGGGTCCTACTCCCCCACTTGGGCTCGCGTTAATTGAACCGTTGCATGCACCAAAACATGAGACGTTTGTTTTAGTAGTGGTTAAACTAAGAGCCGGGGGTGCAACCACATTAATTGTTGCGGTATTACTGCACTGAGCTCCTCCCTGATCACGAACTGTTACAGTATAATTTCCGGCACACAAGTTAGTAGCAACCGAGGTTGTTTGCGCCCCAGGTGTCCATGTGAAATTATAACTACCACTTCCACCCGATGGGCTGGCAACCAAAGAAGCATTACATAATCCTGCGCATAATAAAGAACCTCCACTAACTGCTGCTGCGATAATGGTCTGTTGAATGCTAACCGTTGACGTTGCCGTACAGGCTTTGCTATCTGTAATCGTAACAGTGTAGTTACCAGGACACAATGAAGTAGCAACCGTATTGGCTCCTACAACAGCATTTAAAGTGTTTGTCCAAACGGCGGAATAAGTTGATGTGCCTCCTGAAGGTGTAACGGTGGCTGCTCCAGTGCAAACCGTGCAACTATTTAAGGTGCCAGTGATTGCCGCAGATAATAAAGCAGGTGACGTAATACTAAAGGGAATGGATTGCGGACAATTATTGGCATCTTTGACGCTAGCAATATAAGCCCCAGCGCACAAACCACTAACAAGACCCGATCCATTAATGGTAGCCGGCACATTATTAAACGTAAAGGTAAACGGACCTGTTCCCCCGCTAGCAGTAATAGTGGCCGACCCGTTACATAAACCGGCGCAGGAATTATTTGTAACTGACTGAGTCAGAGCCAATGCACTTGGAGTGGCAACGGACGCAGTTGCCGTTTTTGTGCAATTGTTTTGATCATTTACGATTACGCTATATGCACCGGCGGCTAAACCTGTTAAAGGATTACTAGTAGATGCGTTAGACCAATTAACCGTGTAACCCGGAGTTCCTCCATTAATATTTGCCGTCAATGTTCCGTTACTACTTCCAAAGCAACTTACACTTCCTGAAGAAATTGTTAAAGTCATATCTGTAGGTTGCGTTAGGGACGTTGTAGCGACGGCCGTACAGCTATTTGCATCAATTACGTTAAAGGTGTAGTTACCTGCGCAACGATTAACCAGAGAACCTCCCGGTAAGGTTACAGTTCCATTAAACCAACTTAAGGTGTAACTTGGTGTTCCTCCGGTTACGCTTCCAGAGAGTGCACCGTTACAAACGCCAAAACAGGTTATGGAAGTTGTTGCAATACTTGTTACTAGGGCATTTGGCTGTTGAATATTAGCTGTAAAACTTTGACCACAAGGAATGATAGCATCCTTGATTGTTAGAGTGTACAAACCACTGCACAGACCAGTAAAAGAAGGTGTTGCCGAAGTAATCGTTGAAGTAGGAGAAGTTAGCGTATAGCTGAATGGAGCTGTTCCGCCAGAGACTATGGCTCCTATACTTCCTGTACAAACGCCATTGCAAGAAATAGATTTTGTACTAAACGCCACAGTGAAAGTAGGAGGTTGAGCTATATTAAGTGTAGTGGAAACAGGGCAGTTAGAAACATCCAGCACGGAAAGCGTATAATTACCGGCACATAAATTTATCGCTGTTGAGGCTGTTTGCGCCGGAGGACCGGTAGGTTGCCACGTGTAGGTATATGGACCACCGTTTCCTCCTATCACGGTGGCAGTGGCGGAACCAGTGCAGGTGCCGACACAAGAAAGGCTCTGGGTGCTAGCTGTAATAGTTAACGCAGGTGGTTGCGTAATTTGAACGGTTTTTGTTATGACACATGTAGCACTAGCCAGTGCGTCGTGAGCCTGAATAGTATACAGACCGGGACATTGTGAACTAATTGATGAAACGTTTGTTATGGTTGAAGGAGCAGGAGTTACCCAAGTAAACGTCACACCTGCGGACGGAGTGGCCGTAACACTGGCTGAACCACTGCACTGAGCATTACATTGTGCACTGGTTACTGAAGGATTTATTGTAACAGACGCGGGTTCGGTGATGCTAAAAGTTTGTATAATACTACAGTTTAAGTTATCAGTAATACGAACGGTATGACTGCCTGCGCAAAGACTAGATATATTTGCAGCATTTCCAGGGCCGGGAGTCCAGGTGTAATTAAATGTTCCCCCTCCTCCGCTAACACTAACGGAGGCCGCTCCGATGCACAATCCACCACAGGTTACGTTAGTTTGCGTAGGAGTTACAGTTATGGCCGGCGGATTAATTAGAGTAGCGTTAACAGATGTCGTGCAGCCCTTCACATCAGTTAATGTCGCCGAAATTGGTCCAGGACATAGACCTCCATTAGTTGCTGTACCGCCAGCTATTACCGCAGATGTGCCTCCTGGAGTGAAACTTACGGTATAGTTTGGAGAACCTCCCGATGGTGAAAAAGTCAATGCGCCAGAACAAGAGCTATTGCATGAAATAGGTGTTAAGATTGACCCGGTATTTAATGCCAATGGAGTCAGCACAGAGCGCGTGAAGGTCGCAGTGCAGGAGTTCACATCGGCCGCGGTTATTGTGAGTATTCCTGCACATAAATTTGATATTGTTGCGGTGCCGTTGGAACTCAAGGTTGACGTTGCCGCGCCCGGAGGCGCAAGGGTAAAGGAATAAGGAGAAGTTCCTCCAAAAAAAGTTGCAGATACAGAACCGGAGCAGGAACCAAAACAATCTACTGATTTTGTAGAAGATGCAACCAATAAAATATTGGGTGCAGCGACGTTTACCGCCACAATTGAGATACCATTATTATCAAATAAAAAGCCATTTTGATCTGTAATATTGATATTATAAGAACTACCGCAGCCACAAAATCCGTTAAGGGTGTATGTTCCAGGAGCCACATTACTGAGGCCAGAAACTACTCCACATCCACCGCCAACCAGAATATTATAACTCCCCGATGCTGGAGTGTTCCAACACGCTAAAGCGGGAAGTGTAACAACAACCTTCCCATCGCAACCTGGATTACAACTCGGAGCCACCGCAAGTGTTGCAGACCAACATACCGCATTTACCTGATTATTGTTCCCTAGTTTCCCTGCAATTACGTTTAACCCTTGATTGTCCTTGATTAAGCCATCGTAATACTTTCTACCCAAAAATGAGTTTTTGATTGTATAGTTAGGGCAATTCTCGACATTTATTTCGTTTCTAATTTTTACAATAGCTTGATTAAAATCAAGATTGGCACAGTTCTTTAGATCCAGAAATCCAGCTTCAACAAAGGAGCTTAGGAAATTAATTTCTGAATTAGAGATTTGTAATTTTTGTGCGAGGCCTAATTTTATAAAATTTATTTTCCATTTTCCGGCACTGACTATAAAACTTGCGTTCAGAGTATTTTCTCCAGCATTGATATAACCTTCCTGGAAAAGTTTCGTATTGTTAAATTCGAAGTCTACATTACTGCTGAAATTTTTATTGTTCAACAAATTATCAAAACTCTGTTTAATTACGAGTTTTGCCCCAGGTAGAGAAGCTCTGAAATTGATCTTGCGATAACTTACTATTTTTATGGAATTGGCATGATTAACTCCACTAAAATCTACTTCTATTGGAATAGGATTTTCAGAATTATCAAAAACTAGGTTACAGGAAGCGCTTGGGTTTATGCCTGAAGGGTACCCCCCACTTATTTTACTCCAATGACCTGGATCGTTAAAATTGCCGCTTCCTCCGACCCAGTATAGAGTTTGCGCCTTAAGGCAGGCGTAAGTCAGGCAGGTAGTTATAAACAATAAAAAGAAGCGTCTGTTTTTCAAACCCATAGTAAATAACTTACTTTTACGAAAATAAATGTAAAAGAGATGCCAATTTAGTTAAAAAAACCGCATATTTAACATTTTAGCTGTTGGTAACTCTAGTATGAACCCAACTTACTCGAATAATACATGAAAAACGTAAATTTAAATAGTTGGAAAACACTTGGGAGTGAGGATAAGTACGAAACTCCATGGATTAAAGTAACCCAATATGAGGTATTGAACCCCGCGGGAAAACCAGGTATATATGGTGTGGTTAGCTTTAAAAATCTGGCTATTGGTATTTTACCACTAGATAAAAATCACAATACCTGGCTTGTTGGTCAATGGCGCTACCCTTTAAAACAGTACAGTTGGGAAATTCCTGAAGGTGGCGGAGCTTTGAATATTGATCCAATTAATTCTGCTAAAAGAGAATTAAAAGAAGAAACAGGATTACTTGCAAAGAACTTTAAGGAGCTATGCAGAATGCACACTAGCAACTCAGTGAGTGATGAGTACGCAATTCTTTATTTAGCTACCGAGCTTGAGGAAACCGAAGCAGAGCCCGAAGAAACAGAAGATCTAGTTATTAAAAAAGTACCCTTTAGCGAAGCCTTTAGGATGGTTATGGACGGAGAAATAACGGATTCATTGAGTATGGTGGCGATTTTAAAGGCAAAGTTGCTAATGGATAGAGGGGGAATTTGATAGTTTGAGCTATGCACCTGATTCGGCTTTTGAATTAATCAAAAAATAATAATTTATTCGTATTTTTACAGTCCTCAAATGAAAGACTTAGTTCAAAATTTCACACAACAATTAAAAGAAGCTAAAACAATTGCTGAAAAAGCAGTCGTATCAAACGAGTCCACTATTCATAATATTCTTATTACCGGGCTTGGCGGTTCGGGTATCGGTGGTACTATTATTTCTGAGTTAATTTCGGATTCGTGTAAAGTTCCTGTTTTGATAAACAAAGACTATTTTTTACCTGCCTTTGTAGATAAGCATACTTTGGTAGTAATTTCCAGCTACTCTGGAAATACGGAAGAGACGATAAGTGTATTGGATAAAGCAATTGCTTGCGGTGCTCAAATAGTGTGCGTAACCAGCGGTGGAAAAGTTTTTGAATCAGCTAAACAACATCATTTTGATTTTATACAAATACCAGGAGGTATGCCTCCCCGTTCGTGCATTGGCTATTGTCTCGTACAGTTAATCAAAATATTGGTAGTTAAGGGTTTTGCCGATGCAAAGTTGTTTTCAGATTTAGATGCTACTATTGGCTTACTTGAAAAAGAAAATGACAATATAAAATCTGAAGCTGGAAAAGTTGCAACTAAATTACTTCATAAGATTCCGGTTCTATATTCTTTGGGTGTATGCGAAGGTGTTGTGTTTAGATTTAGGCAGCAAATAAATGAGAATAGTAAAATGCTTTGTTGGCATCATACTTTCCCTGAAATGAATCACAATGAGTTGGTAGGGTGGACTACGAAAAATGAAAATTTATGTGTGGTTACTTTTCATACTTCCTTCGATTTTGATCGTACAAAAAAACGCTACGAGGTTTGCAAACCAATTTTTGAAAAGTATAGTAGTGGCGTAATCGACATTTTTGCAAAGGGTAACAGTAAACTGGAGCAGTTTTTTTATCTTATCAATATAGGAGACTGGATAAGTTGCTATCTGGCAGACCTCAAAGGCATTGACCCAGTGGAAGTAAATGTAATTGATTATTTAAAGGGTGAATTGGCAAAGTTCTAGCTCTTACCTCACAGATATACATTTTCAATTTTCTTTTTTTGATTTTATTATAAATCCATGAGTTTGCAAAACAGGAATATTCTTTTCCAAGATTTAGGGCAAAAGGATTATAAGGTTTGTTGGGATTATCAGGAGCAACTTTTTAACGAAATTATCCAACGAAAAATCAGTAACCGCTTGCTTCCTATAGAAAGCCAAATTCCGACCAAAAATTATTTGCTTTTTGTTGAACATCCTCATGTTTATACTCTAGGAAAAAGCGGCAACGAAAAGAACTTGCTTGCAAATGAAACACTACTTAGTGAAAAAGAGGCGACGTTTTACAAAGTAAATCGCGGAGGAGACATCACTTATCACGGCCCAGGACAATTGGTGGCTTATCCCATTTTAGATTTGGATAATTTTTTTACTGATATTCATAAATATTTACGTTTGCTAGAAGAAACTATTATTCTAACATTAAAAGAATATGGAATTGACAGTGGTCGAAGCAAGGGCGAAACGGGTGTTTGGCTGGAAGTGGAAAACCCACTAAAGGCAAGAAAAATATGTGCTATGGGTGTTCGTTGCAGTCGATGGGTAACTATGCATGGATGGGCTTTTAACGTAAATTCAAATCTGAATTATTTTAATCACATAATTCCCTGTGGTATCAACGACAAAGGGGTTACCAGTCTGCAAAGGGAATTGGGTAGAGTTATTGATATGAATGAAATTAAACACAAATTGAAAATTAATTTTGCCAATTTGTTTGAAGCAGATATTTTACAGTTCAATGTGTAAATAAATTTCGACTTATAAGAATGCTACGTTAAAAATAGTTCTTGAATTCCTGGGTTTTAATATGGACTTTGTTTGCGAATTATTTTCGAAAATAAGCCAGGCAAAAATTTCCTTATTTTAAGAATCATAAGTTCTCTGCCTCCTATTAAAATTTCTTCCCTGTTGCGCTGAATTGCAGAAATTATTTGTTTGGCACATTCTTCCGCGCTCATGGCGTTTTGATGACTTACATCCATCTGGCCGTGTTTATTGCCCTCTTTTGTAACAGCATTGATTGAAACCTTAGTTTTTATTTTGCCCGGACAAACGATTAACGTTTTAATCCCTAATTTTTCGGTTTCCAATCTAAGAGATTCAAAATAACCATGAAGAGCATGTTTTGCGGCACTGTATGACGATCTTAAGTAAAAACCGAATTTACCTGCAATACTACTAATAACGATTATGTGTCCGATTTTTTGCCTTTTCATATAGGGCAAAACGGCCTTGGTTAAGTTCACATAAGAAAAATAATTTACTTCCATGAGCTCCCTATCAATTGCTTCGGAAGTTTCAATTGCTTCGCTTCTCTGGCTATAACCGCCGTTATTAATCAGCATGTCTATTCTTCCAAATTTATTCATCACATTTGCGGCAAGTCCACTTGCGTTAGACGTATCCTTCAGATCGAAAGGTAAAATCAAAAGATCTAACTCGGCTAATCCGGTTAGTTGCGCAACCCTCCTTAATTCATCACCCCGTCGCGAGGACAGAATCAATCTTGCTTCACGTCTCGCAAATTCCAAAGCCAAAGCTTCGCCAATACCCGATGAAGCACCGGTTATCCAAATTACTTTATCTTTAAAATCATTCATTTGATTTCCCCAACAAATTTAGTATTTGTTCGGGACTAATTTTAGTAATGCAATTACAGTCTTTTCCTTTGGAACAATTTTCGCAGTCCTTGTCGTAAACAAGAGAATGAGCATTTCTACCAATAGGCATCCATCTTCCGGGATGAATTGGTCGTTTCGGAGAGAACAAACCAATAGCTTTCTTATTTAGTGCCGCCGCAATGTGAAGAGGGCCGGTACTTGCGGCAACCAATGCATCACTCAGATTAATGAAAGCGACAAATTCTTTAAGTGAAAGTTTACCCGCCAGATTAATTACACTAGGTACTTCTTTAATGAATTCGTTCATTAAAACACCGTCTTCTATCGTTCCGCTAATAAAAATTTTAAATCTATCTTCGGGTAATAACCTAATTAGGTTTCTATAATTATTGAGCCCCCATTCTTTAGCACTGCCTTTTGATTTAGGGTGAAGGATAACATTAATTTTTGTTTTATCAATTAACGAGTTTACTGTACTTTCAGAAATGGGAATATTTGTAAAGCCATAATAATTTTGAATTTCATTTAAAGGAATTTCTGTTTCAATATCTAAAAATTGCAGTAACTTTATATTGAGTTGGGCTTCGTGTAAATTTGAATTTTTACGCGAAAGTGAAATTAGCTTATTACAATACAGCCAATGATAAGAGCGGCTGGTTGTTCCTACACGCAGGGGTATTTTTGCCTGTTTAGCCAATTGAGCAAGTCCCCTTTCCGGCAATACGTGAACAAAATAGTCGATCTTATACTTTTTTAAGGTATTACTTCTTTCGTTCTGATTCTGACCTTCGAGCTCATCATAATTGATAAACTCATCCACATGTTTACTCAAAGCAATAATTTCTTTTGTGTAAGTCCGCCCAAGAAAAAAAATGACTGAATCGGGATAATTTTTTTTTATTAATCCCGCCATGGGTAAAGTAAGAATAACATCTCCAATGCTGTCTGTGCGACTTATAAGTATTTTGAAATTAGCTGCCGGCATTTTGATTGGTTAAGTCTCTTAACTTCTTATATTTTAAATAGGTTGCGTAAGCAGAAATTCTCGAAATGAGGTATCCCGATTTTCCATCTAAAAAACCCATGTGTAAAATGTAATGATCGATAAACTTTGCTATTGGGTTAATAATGAGCTTATAAGCAGCTGCTTTTTTTCCTTTCTCAAAATATTCTTTTGCGGAAATGTTTGTAAAGTATTCTACTTGTTTATAGTGGTCTTCGAGGCTGTAATAACTATAGTGCAAAATATCACCATTTAAATAGCCTGTGGTTTTATCTCCGTTAAACATTTCATATTTATCGTGTGGGTTTATTCCTGTCCATTGACCCTTCGTTCTATCCCATAAACGTAACTTTTTATCCGGATACCAGCCACAATGCCTTACCCAGTGGCCACAGTAATTTGTAAGCCTGTTCATATAATAACCTTGCTGAACGAAATTATTTTTAACTTCTTTAATAGATTTAATTAAAACAGAATCTAGTGCTTCGTCGGCATCTAAGGATAATACATAATTATTAGTGGCGTAGGTTATAGCTCTATTTTTTTGCTGAATGTGTCCGTCAAATTTATGCTGAAAGAATTTTACATTGTGTTTTTCGCAGATTTGTCGGGTATTATCTGTGCTGAAAGAATCAAGCACTACTATCT
>CALMND010000011.1 GCA_937868565.1 uncultured Bacteroidota bacterium
CATTCAGCTATCATCTCAGTAACGTTAGCTCCAATCATGTGAGCGCCTAACAACTCGCCGTATTTTGCGTCAAATATTAATTTTACAAATCCATCCGATGCTCCGGCCGCTTTAGCTTTGCCCGAGGCTGTAAAAGGAAATTTCCCGATTTTTAATTGGTAACCGGCTTCTTTGGCTTTTTTCTCGGTGTATCCTACACTTGCAATTTCAGGTTGACAGTAGGTGCAACCGGGAATATTATTATAGTCCATTGGCTCCACGTGCAAGCCCTTAATTTTTTCGATGCAGGTAATTCCTTCTGCACTGGCAACATGCGCAAGAGCCTGTCCTGCTATGCAATCGCCAATTGCGTAATAGCCAGCTACGTTAGTAGCGTAAAATTTATCCGTTAAGATTTTGCCCTTATCGGTTTTAATCCCAGTTTCTTCAAGACCTAAACCCGAAATATTCGCTTCAATACCAACTGCCGACAACACAATTTCAGCATCGAGACTAATATTTCCGGTTTTTGTTTTAATATTTACTTTGCACACATCACCCTTGGTATCTACACTTTCAACAGAGGCCTCTGTCATCACCTCAATACCTATTTTTTTGAGAGATTTTTCAAGCTGTTTGCTTACGTCTTCATCCTCAACGGGTACTACATTTGGCAAGAACTCAACCACAGTCACTTTGGTGCCCATAGTTGCGTAAAAATAGGCGAACTCAACACCAATGGCGCCACTTCCCACAACTACCATGGATTTTGGCTGTTTGGGTAAACTCATTGCTTCCCTATAACCAATTATTTTTTTACCATCCTGAGGTAAATTAGGTAACTGCCGGGAACGCGCTCCGGTTGCAATAATAATATGGTTGGCCAAATAGGTCGAGGTTTTACCATCCACACCTATTACATCTACTTTCTTTCCCGGTTTTACTTTGGCGGTTCCCATAATGACGTCAATTTTATTTTTCTTCATGAGAAATTGAACGCCTTTACTCATGCCTTCAGCCACATCACGACTTCTTTTTATGACCGCGGTAAAATCCGCTTTCACATTGTCTGCGCTGATACCATAATCCTTTGAATGATTGAGGTATTCGAAAACCTGGGCACTTTTTAGAAGTGCCTTTGTTGGAATGCACCCCCAGTTAAGGCAAATACCGCCCAAACTCTCTTTTTCAATAACTGCGGTTTTGAATCCCAACTGCGAGGCCCTGATAGCTGTTACATAACCCCCGGGTCCGCTTCCTATAACAATAATATCGTAATTCATCTCTCTTTATTAATTTCTCAAAAATAACATTTATTTTTTTAACCTTAATTACGCCGCGAATTTGTAAAAAAACAAATACCCGGTTATTAAACCCGTTGATTTCTTATATCCAGTAATGTCCGGCATGAAAGGTATATTTCTTTACGCTGATTAAATCAAATTAACTATAACTGGAAACTGAATGTTGTTGCCAGAAATGGTTTTGCTAAATTCTTGAATGGACATGTGATACTCATTAGGTAGGGTAAAATAGCTTATTTTAGCTTATCAATAAGTTGAATTTCCTTTAGCAATTCAGGAATAATTTTTAACTTGCAGCTAAATTAAAGGTTGGTAGTAATTTCCTCATATTTTTGTAAATCTCGTTTATACGCAAAACATGCTTTATGAAGGCTTTCATTCCTAAATTATTCTTTATTCCAAATATTACTGAGAATTTCCTTTGGAAGACCGGAAAAGAACTCAACGGGCAGGACGCCAACGCTTGTTCTCTTTTCGATACCCCCTATTCAATCTGGACTCACTTCTCTCATATATGGAACCATCATCAAAAATGGGATTATCGGTTTTTTAAAGGCCTTTTTGCCTTAAAGAACTCGGGATTTCATAATTAAAATTGTTATAGAAAAGTAAACCAAAAACATATATTTTATGTCCACTCAATTCAATGCATCTCAGGTATTACCAATCTCCAAAGAAAATAAATCTGCATCTATTTTTGTTATTCTTCTTTTAATCGCTTCCGTTTGTAAATCAATCAACCCTGGTGACAAGTATCTTGTCAGATGCAACGAAAAGTTGATTGAAGTTGTGATGGAAGATCTTTTTAACCCGCCCGTTGCCAGCAGGGTTTATGTTTATCCAAACATCGCTGCTTACGAAGTGCTTTGTATAGGGCATCCCGAGCTTAATTCACTAAGTGGTCAAATAAAACACTTACCAAAACTAAATCTTGAAAAAGTAAACATAAATTTTTCGATTGCCTCTGAATTTGCCTTTACTACAGTTGCAAAAAAACTTGTTTTTTCCGAGTATATGATAACCAGTTTTGAAGCAGAAGAGAAGCAACTTTGGAAGAAAACCGGGTTGG
>CALMND010000012.1 GCA_937868565.1 uncultured Bacteroidota bacterium
GCTCCGCCGGCAGTCATTTTGAAGTTATAATTCCATTCAGCACCGGGAGGACAAAATACGATGTTGGTTTGTGAAACTAGCCAAAGCTTAAAAAACAAACAGAATAAAAATGAATAAAGACTTTTCATGATTAGAGGTTTTAAGTTATAATAATTTTCCTCGCCATGACTTTGCGGTTATTACTGTAAATACTTATTAAGTATCTAATACTAATTTAATAAATTATTTTGAAACACGGCTTATAAGTCCGCAAATTTTTTTCTATTAGTCTCTTGGTTTCAGTTGTGGAAATGCATTGTAGTCAAAAAACTATTCATTAAATTCTGAATCCTGTTTTTAAGAATTTGCATTAACGATTAATAAATAGCTTATAAATTTTTCTTTAATAGATACGTTAATCGCCACCACAAACTAAGTCCAACAAAAACAAGGGAAGCTAACAATGCAAGCCAAATCCCTATTACTTCCATTTTAAATGTATAGGCCAAGAGATAAGCCAGTGGCAATGCTATTACCCAATAGCCAACCAAAGTAATAACGGTAGGCACCCTTACATCTTCAAGCCCTCTTAACACGCCTATAATAGTGACCTGAAGTCCGTCAAACAATTGAAACATGGCTGCGATAATTAATAAACTAGCTGCTAACTGAACAATTTGCGGTTCCTTACTAAATGCCATCGGCAAATAATTGTTCAAAATCATTAACAAAACACCAAAACTACCCATAATACTCAGCACCAATTTTATCGCAGTATTGGCTGCATTTTTAATCTCCATCCAATTTTTTTGTGCGCTGTAAATTCCAACTCTTATGGTTGCTGCACTGCTAATGCCGCTTCCAAACATATAAGTAAAAGCAGCAATATTCATTGCGATTCCATGTGCGTCGATTTGTTCTTTGCCGAAACTACCAGACATTAACCCTGCAATCACAAAAGCCGCCACCTCAAAAGTAAACTGCATGGCCGAGTTAAAACCAATGCGCCATAAGTCCCGCAATTCTTGCCAATTGATTTTTACTTGTTTGTAAACCTTTGCTATTTCTCGTGTAACTGGTGACTTGAAAATCAGGAACAAAAAGGATATTCCCATAAAAACCCTTGCCGAGAAAGATGCCCAAGCAGAGCCCATATATCCCAACTCAGGTAAGCCCAACTTACCATAAATTAAACAGTAATTCAATATAATGTTTAGTACATTGCCCGAAACGCTTATTAAAAGAGCCATTTTTGTATTACTTATGCCTTCACAGTATTGCTTGCAAGTAAAAAAAAGCGAAACGGGTATCATCGAAAAAATTAATACGTTGAAAAACGGTACCGCTAATTCAACCACTTCTTTTGGCTGGTGCATGTATTGCAATAGGTCGGAAGCCACAAACAAAATCACAAATAACAAAACGGCCACTACAAAATTTAGGGCCAGAGAGTTCTTAAAGAGTAAGGCTTTTTTGATTAAGTCTTTTTTTTCGTAAGCCGATGTGACTAAGGGCGTGGTAGCATAACTCATTCCGATACCAAAAACCAGAACCAGTACAAACAAACTGTTGGAAAGAATGCCGGAAGCTTGCTCTGTTGTGCCTAATTGACCCAGAAATATGTTATCTACAATACCGGTAACAATATGCCCGACTTGGGTAATTACAATTGGCCAGGCCAGCAGCAGCGTTTCGCGTGTGTGGGTTTTATTAAAAAAATTGTTTAACATAAACGAGCAAAGATAAAGGATTAGCCGAACAAGACTTGTCTCTTTTCGACAAGTTCAGCTGGCCACACCTGCGAAAAATTTAGTTGGCACTTTTTATTTACTTACCCCCATTAACCACCTCTGAATATCAGTAACCTCCTCTGTAGAAATAGTATGTTGAATAGGGTACTTTTTAAAAGTGAGGTCATTTACTTTATTTTCTTTTAGAAAAGAGTTTACTTTTTCAGATTCTTCAACATTGATTACATTATCGGAAGTACCATGACCAATAAAAAATTTAACTTTTGAAGCGTTTGCCCAATCAATCTTTAATTCTTTTGTTTCTTTCATCAAGCGACCACTTAAGGGCATTATTCCTTTAATTTTTTTGGGATTGGAAAATGCCAGTTCGTAACTCATAATTGCTCCCTGACTGAAACCAAGCAGGAAGACCTGAGTGCTATCAACTTGATACACTTTGCAGGCGTTACTAATAAATGAACTAATTTTTTTTGCACTTTCTTTGGCCTTGTTATAGTCGTATTTAAATTGGCCATTGGATAAAAATTCCAGATTGTACCAGCAATAGCCTCCATCTTTGGTGTTATTAGGTGCCCGCAGAGAAAAAGTAATAAATTTTGGGCCAATAGCGGCAGACAATCCAAACAAGTCTGATTCATTGCTTCCATACCCGTGCAATAGAATGAGTACCGGGGTTTTGTTGCTTATTTTACCGGGCAAATTCACGGAATAAGTGAGCGTTGTATTTACTTTTTGGGCAAGCGCTGAATTAAAAGGACTTACTAAAAGAAGTGCTGATACCAGGTGTATACATAGTAAATTTAATATTGAAAATTTTCTTGAATTCATATTTTCATTATAAAAAATTATCTGCCTCTTCTTTTTTTATGGTCAACAAATTTCGGCTTTTTATCTTCCATGTCCGTTAAAGCAAAATTGAGTTGTTTTTTCGTCAAATCAGCATCTACAACTTTTATTTTTACCGTGTCACCCAGAGCATATATTTTTTTTGAATTACGACCAATATACCGGTAATTCTCTTCGTCAAAAACAAACTGATCTCCCTTCAAATCCCGGCTTCTTATCATACCTTCGCAGCGGTTCTCAACAATTTCGGCATAAATGCCCCACTCTGTAACCCCACTAATAACGGCATCAAATGTCTGACCAATTTTATCTTTCATAAATTCCACCTGTTTATACTTTATCGACGCACGTTCAGCTTCGGCTGCGGTTCGTTCCATGTCACTACTATGTTTACATAACATTTCCAGCTCATCTTTATTGGAATAATTTTTATGTTCGAGTCGTGCTTCTAAAAGGCGATGCACCATTACATCAGGGTAACGCCGAATGGGAGAAGTAAAATGAGTATAGTACTCAAATCCCAAGCCATAATGTCCAACATTTTTAGTTGTATAAATTGCTTTTGGCATACTGCGCACAGCCAATAGCTCCATCATGCTTTGTTCTTTTTTGTTTTTTACATCCTGCAAAAGTTTATTTATTGACTGAGCCGCTTTTTGTTTGCCTCCTAAATTCATTTGGTATCCAAAGCGGGCAGCCACATCGCTTAAAGCTTGCATTTTCTCGTCACTTGGCACATCATGAATACGATACACACACAGATTTTTTGAATCTTCCTTTGCTTTGTGTGTTGTTTTTTTTGACACGTTTTCATCTTCCATTTTTCCACCCCGACCCAAAAACTCTGCTACACGACGATTGGCAAGCAACATAAAATCCTCAATGAGTTTGTGCGCGTCTTTTTGAGTTTTAAAAAATACCCCGATAGGACTACCGTCCTCGGCTAAATTAAATTTCACTTCAGCTTTATCGAAAAAGATGGAACCTTTTTTTGTGCGCTCATCTCGCAATTTTTTAGCAAGACGGTCCAATACAAAAATTTCTTCCTTGTAATCACCCTCTTTTGTTTCAATGATAGATTGCACTTCCTCGTAAGTAAAGCGCCTGTCACTATTAATAACGGTACGACCAAACCATTGATGATGTATTTGCGCATCATCATCCAATTGAAACACGGCGCTGAAACATAACTTCTCTTCTTTGGGACGAAGTGAACAAACAAAATTGCTTAATACCTCCGGCAACATGGGAATGCACCGGTCGACTAAATAAACACTTGTAGCGCGTTGCACAGCCTCCTTATCCAAAGCGGTATTGACCTTCAGGTAGTGACTCACGTCCGCAATGTGAACTCCAATTTCCCAGAAACCAGAAGGTAATTTTTCGATGGAAAGTGCATCGTCAAAATCTTTTGCGTCAACAGGATCGATAGTAAATGTTGTAATTTCTCTAAAATCTCTTCGTTTTTCGATTTCAGCTTTGGTAATTTCAATTGGTAGTTTTTTTGCCTCATACTCTATCGCGTCAGGAAAATGCTCAGGTAAACCGTACTCAACCATAATTGCGTTCATTTCCGTTTTGTGTTCACCTGGAAAACCAAATACAGATTCAACTATTGCGGTAGGGTTTTCTTCTCCTGATTTCCACTCTTTCAATTTTATTTGCACTTTTTGTCCATCCTTAGCACCGTTAACATCACTAATGCGAATAAAAAAATCAACGTGTATTTTATTACTATCTGCAATTACAAAAGCAAACTTTGGATTAATTTTAATAGTACCAACAAATTCTGTTTTTGCACGCTTTATTACTTCCACAACCTCGCCTTCTTTACGCCTGCCGCTTTTGCGACTAATGAGACTTACTTTTACCAAATCTCCCTGAAGTGCATCTTTGGACTTACGCGCGGGAATAAAAATATCCTCTTCGGTTTCGCTAAAAGTAACAAAAGCAGTTCCCTGGCTCGTGAAATCAATAACACCGGTTGTGTACTGTTTGGTTTGTTTTGCCTGATACTTTCCTTTTTCAGTTTCAACAACAAAACCCTGGTTCTTCAGAGCCTCTAAAGTTTCAATTAACATAAAGCGTTCGCTATCGTTATTGAGTTCCATGGCTGCTCCCAGCTGCTTATAATTAAATGATTTTGAATCGTTGTGTTTTAAAAAGGCGAGCACCTCTTCAAATAAAAATCGTTTTGGTTTTTTGTTTTTCGACATCGTTTAAAATTAAACATAAGAGTTTTAAAAAACAGAATGAGGTACAAGGGTTTATTAACAATAAAAAACGTGGTTATTAATTTTGAAAAGATAGTTGATTAACTTCATTATTATGAATCTAACTTCGGCTCCCTTGATTAAAGAGGAAATCAGCACAAATGAATTTGTTGTAATCTCGCGATTAAATCATTAGGGCCAATATTATTAATCCTGCGATTACATCTAGCAGACCAATGACAATTGCTGCGACTCCAAAACCTTTGCCCCTTAACTCATCCGGGTGTTTTGCGATTTTACTTAGACTAACCGAGCCAAAAATAACCGCCAATGCTCCCAGGGGCAAAGCCGCGACAAAAAGGCCCACTAAACTGGAAATAAATCCAAGCACGCCAAGCGCTTCGGTTTTACGAACTTTAAATTCCTTTTTTTGAGGAGCAGGCGGTTCTTTTGCTGGCATTACGTCTTTAGTTCCATTCGCATATTTTATCATAAAAACCTCTGACTTTAAAGCCACATAAATCGGCCCATCCAGGTGCTCGCACTTCCTATATTTAACCTCGTCAGTTGTTAATTCGAGTACTTTTACTTGTATCTCATCCCCATTTTTTTTAACCAAAACATCACAGCTATCCGATTTTCTAACCTCATCTTTGTGTTTTTTATTTCTGAGACTAGAACGCTTAAGAGAAGCTTGACTAGATTTAGTTCGGGGAGATTTGTTTTCAAAACTCAAATGCTCCTTTCTTAGTATAAATTGGGTTACCTCACTTTGACGAAGTCCCAACGGGCTTAAAAAATTTTCGTTAGTTCCCGAATGATTTCTCTGGTTGTGTTTTAGAAGATTTCTTTTGGTTTTTTTCCATTCCAGATGATAACCCGACATATAGTTTCGTTTCTGAATTGTGCAGGAAAATGCAAGTGAAAAAATTGTTAAAACAATGTATAGTTTGTTCATTGATTTCATGTTAATTTTTACTCGTGATTAAATTCCATTTGCGGCAGGTCCCATTCATTGAGTCCAAAAATGCGGAATCTATTCTTAAGCAACAAATACAGTATGCTTTATTGCTTGGATTACTCGTTGAAACAAAAAACCTCATTCCTGCCTTAGATACGCAAAAACCAATTGGCAAGCGTAAATCGGCCCGAAAACCTGTAAATTTGAATTTTTCATGCCCACCACTTGTAAGCCCTTTGTTAGCGACTGTTAGTTTTAATCGTCTAAAACGGCTTTCTTAACGATATTTAATATAAATTTATCGATTGACTAACAAATAAATGAGCTATTTTCCTATCTTTACTGGTTTATATTAATCATCATATTGCCATAAACACATAAATTTTATATACTGAAATCAAGATTCTTTAAAATGAAAAAAATTACTTTACAGGTTCTTTTATACGTTTTCCTCTTTACTGTTAGCACTAGGCTTTCCGCAGAAGGCACTAAGGAAGTAATGCCTAATAGCGCAAATGGTACGGCATTAATAGTCGACCCGTCTATTGGTATTGGCTCCTATCGTTCCTGTCCTTCTACTCAACGTATCAATCTTCGAGTAAAAGATTTTAGCACCGAAAGAATTTATTTTGGCTTTAATGGCAGAACACGTAGCCCAAGTACCGGTGCACTAACAAACGGTTTTTATAGAATTTTTAATCCAAGCGGTGTTCAGGTTGTTGGTCCAACAGCTATTCCAACAAGTGGGACAGGTTTTATTGCCAATTATCCTAGGGCAACCGCCGGTCCAAATATTGGTGGACTAGTTCCGACAGGATATACCCCGATTACCTATACCCCTTTAGCTAACGGTGATTATTATATAGAAATATATAGAAGTAACGATGGTGGGGCTACCGACTCAGGGCAAGAAGCTTTTTTTATTTATTTCGATTTTACTGTTGCAACTGCGGCAAATACAAGGTATCCCGGTAGGGTTCATTGTCAGGAATGGGCTTTTATTACCTGCGACCCATCCTCACCTTATACGCCGCAAATCAACAACTCTTTTGA
>CALMND010000013.1 GCA_937868565.1 uncultured Bacteroidota bacterium
AATTAGAATTTCTTTACCCTTCTCCTTAACTCCGGTTGGACTGTCGGAACATTGTTTAACCGACAGTTGTGTAACGAAACTCGCTTTGCAACCGCTCGTATTAGTTCCAACAACCGTGTAGGTTGAATTTCCTATTGTAGGAAAAACCACAACGCTTTGAAGAATTGATCCGGTATTCCAGCTATAAGAATTTGCACCCGTAGCCGTAATCGTCGCAGATCGTCCCATGCAAACTAAAGTCGGATTTGCCGAGGTTAAAACTGTGGGAGTCGGATTAACAGTTACGTTAATAGCAACAGCCGGACTCGTTGCACACGAATTGGAATTAGTCGCAAAAAAAGTGTAAATCCCCACCGCATTCAACGGAGACGTTTGTAGAATTCCTCCAGTGCCAATCACTACAGTGGACGTTGGGGAATTGTACCAATTAATGGTACCGTTGCCCGTGGCTGCTAGTGTTGCGCTTTTACCCGCACAAACAAGCAAATTACCGGGTTGGGTTATATTAGTAGCTTGTGATATCGCCGGGCAAGGAAGGCAACTTGGATTCGTTGTGTATAACTTCGTAACGTCATTCTGAATGAGTACCCTTGTATATATTCTGATATCGTCTAAACTTCCCCCAAACCATAAAAACGAAGAATTTACTCCCAGTCCCCCGCCAATTAAGAGGTTTTTAGACGGTAAATTATTAAATGTAGAATTACCAATAAGCGTTAACTGTAACACTCCATTTTTATAATATTTCCTGAAGCCATTGGTTGCACTGCTGACAAAAACCCAATGATCCCAGGTATTTCCATTTGGAACCGGACTAGGGGCGTCAGAGAGCCTGCCATTAGCAGAAATATTACCAAAATCCCAGAACGTTTGCGAGTTACTTAGTGTATTGCCATAGTATACGTGTACGTTAAAACGATTGGCAGGATCATCTGGAGTCATAATAAGCGCAGATCGAGTTGCATAAGTTGATGCGGTTGCCCAAAAGGAAATGGACACATCGTTGCCGATTATTTTTGTATTGAAATTTGGAACTACTATGTTTTGATTGGTACCGTTAAAACTATAGGCCGAATTGGGATTTCCAAAGCGGTCGTTAACCAAAACCGCGCCGTTTACAGTTCCATTATTGCCGTTACCAGACAGGTCGTTCGCGTTAGATGAGAAAGGATAACACGCAATCATCGAGCTATCAAGTGGCGTAAGACCATTTTGTGAAAATAGGGATGAACAAAAAAACATCAAGATAATCGTTTTAAAAAATAATAGGTTTTTCATAATTAAATAAGTTTATTTTTGTAAAAGTAATTAAACTAGAATAGAATTAATGGCACTAAAAAACACCTCTAAGACGGAAAAGAACAAACCAATAAGTATTTATGAAAAATTTGCTGCTTTTTTTGGTTCAAACAAACTTTTTTATGTTATCCTTGGCGTAGGTGTCTTTCTCTCAATTATTAGTTTTAATGCGAGAATTAGTGAAGCACACGATGACTCATTATATATTGAAGCAGGTTACCGTTATGTACACGAATTTCCAAATTTCTTCTACACGTCAAACGCTCCTATGTACCCAATGTTTTTGGCGTTACTTACGCTAATTTTTGGTACAAATTTAATCGTCTTTAAAATTTTCTCGATGCTTTTTTTTGTCCTTGGAACAATCATGTATTATAAAGCGCTTGATAAAAAGGTACCTGATCTCCTAAAACACTTTACACTGTTATTTCTTTGTACGAATTACCTAATAATTTATTACTCGAGCCAGACATTCTCAGAGAGTTTTTATATGCTTGTTCAATCCGTTTTTCTGTACTATTTTATGAACTATAATTTTGGGAGGAATCCTTTAACAGGAGACTATAAAACCGAATACAAAAAATGGCTCACCATTGGATTTATGATGATGCTCTTAACCTTAGCTAAAAACATTCTCGTTTTTGGTATCGCGGCTATCATTATGTTTTATGTTTTCAGGAAGGAGTATAAAAAAGCCCTACTATCACTTATCTCTTTCAGCCTGTTTAAAATCCTCTATGAAGTAATAAAAAATATGGTTTGGGGAGCATCTGCGATACAATACCAATCTCAAATGGGCATACTTTTAAATAAAGATCCTTATGACGCCACAAAAGGCCAGGAGGACTTTTTTGGATTTGTTGGGAGGTTTACCAATAATTTTGGCTTATATCTTGGAAAACGCTTTTATCAAATATTAGGATTTATGGATAGTGAGAATACAGAAGAAAGTTATCTTTTAGCTTTTCTTGTTTTTGGGCTTTGCGCGTATGGCCTTTACCGAGCATTAAAAGAAAAACAATATGCAATCACATTTCTTTTATTTTTTGCAGGAACCATTTCCTTGGGAACCTTTTTTGTGTTGCAGGCAAGATGGGACCAACCTCGTTTTATTCTTGTCCATATGCCCGCCATCTTACTTGGCATTTTTTACGGAATTTATAAACTCATGGAGAAAGATAATTTCAATCAATTTCTGTTTTCCACACTAATGATGCTGGTGGTTTGTTCCATGCTTATATCTTCCATTAATAGAGGTTTAAGTAACATTCCAATCGTAAAGAAAAACCTAAGTGGTGATATCTATTACGGTTATACGCCAGACTGGCGGAATTACTTGGAGTTAAGCGCCTGGTGTAAAGATAGCTTGCCGGAGAGCGCTCTAGTTGCGTGTCGCAAAGCTCCCATGAGTTTTGTATATGCAAAAGGGAAGCACTTTTATCCTATTTATTCGGTGATAGCAAAAGATACTGCTACCGAGCAGTCTAACCCAGATAGTGTACTCGCCATTTTTAAAAGGAATAAAGTAACGCACATTATGTTAGCTAGCCTGCGTTTAAATCCGAAACAAAACACAGGCGATATCATCAACACAGTTCATAATATCGCTATTCCAATTATGAATAAATATCCCGATAAAATGAGACTTGTTAAGCAGATTGGCGGCGATTTTGAACCCGCTGCCCTATTTGAAATAAAATACTAACGTGGACTTTAATTACACCAAAATAAAGTTTGGGAACTGGCTTTTTAAAAAGTCTTTTCCAATTTATAATATTTTATACTCACGTTTTAAATTAAACAACGATAAAACTGAAATTGAACTTCTTCAAAGAATAATTAAGCCCGGTAACGCCGTTTTGGATATTGGCGCTAATATTGGTTTTTACGCTAGGCTGCTTTCAACTTTCGCCGGTTCACAAGGAATAGTTTATTGTTTTGAACCAGATGCAATCAACTTTAAACACTTACAAAAAAACACGGCGGGACTGAAAAATATAAAGTTGTTTAATAATGCCGTTTCCGATAAAAAAAACAGAATAAAGATTTATAAGTCCAAACTTCTCAATGTGGATCATAGAACCTATCCGGTAAATAATTTCGACAGTATTGAAGAAATTGAAGCAGTAAGTATTGACGAACTAATTGAGACCGGTATTTTAAAGACTGTAAACGTAATTAAAATTGACATTCAGGGGTATGAGTTGGTTGCTTTTAAGGGTATGTTGAAATTATTGACTGAATCTCCGGATTTAAAAATAGTGGCCGAATATTGGCCACATGGTTTCACTCGCGCCGGGACCTCTGCCATTGAGTTTTATGACTTTTTTGAAAAATTAGGGTATGCCTTTACCATAATTGACAATAATGACTTGAAACCATTAACCCGCCATTACGTGATTGAAAATAATAACCAACATTTTGAATTTAGTTTTAACGTACTAATTGCTAAAGCTAAGATTAGTTAGAGAGGAATGGCAATTAAGTCTGTAGACCCGTTTTTTGGGATGTATTTTCTGAAATTTTGTAAGGTGATCTCCCGCTCTGTTTTTGTATCCAATAACTTATAATTGAGTTTAGAAAAATAATCATAGTAGAACGAAAATTCGATGTTCTTTTCGTCCATAACATAAAGTCCTATTTCAAAAATAATTTTAGGTCTGAATTTGGTTATTGATTTCGAAGCGCCTTTAAACACCTCATATTCATGCCCGTCAGTATCAATTTTAATGAAATCAATTTTTTTAATTTCACGTTGCTCTATAAAATCGTCTAGAGCTATCGAACCAACACCACTGGCATTTTTAGGTGTACCAAGATGAACAGGATGGTCACTATTTCCCCGTTCACCATTAACTTTCCAACTGCTATAGGCAACAATGTCAGGATTTGAACTCGTTTTTTCCGAAACGAAGGAGTTAATTACAGTTACTCTTTCAGATAATTCAGGATTGAGCGATAGGTTCCGTTTTAATCTCTCCAAGGCATAAAAGGTTGGTTCAAACGAATATACTTTACCCTTCGGCACAAGTTTAGCAAATTGCAAAGTCATTAGGCCTACGTTAGCACCAATATCAAAAATAACAAAATCTTTCTCTATTTTTAAGAACGCATTTTGTAAAATGTGACTTTGAAATTTACCAAATAAGAAAAGTGACAATTCAATCCCTTCTGAAGGATCAATTTCATAGTTCACCTCGTCTCTCTTTATAGCCCTTAGTTGTTTGCCAGCAAATATTACTGTGAACCGATAAAGTATTTTAGCACCAAAAATTTTGATACGCGTAATGGGCAACCAGCTATTAAACATTGTAAAAATTAAAATGCCTGCAAATATAGTTTAATTATTAATAAGGAGAATGGGCTCATTTAGGGTGCTATACAGAATCAAACAGCTTAAAGTACTTTGAATTAAAATGAGTATGTGCATGCTTATCAAAACCTAAATGTTTCAGCAGAATTCCTTATTTTTGCTTGCATTTCAACAAAATGTCCACTGTGGATAACTACAAAAAACACTTTAATGAACTGGCTATAAAACGAACTAACCGACGTTTTACAGCTTATTACTGGAATGAAATAAGTCAATATTGCAACTATTTCTCTCACGACGACTCCTCCGTACTTGAGATTGGGTGTGGAAGTGGCGATCTATTGGCAGCGATCACAGGAAGTAAAAAAATTGGAATTGATTTCAGCGAAGAACATATCAAATGGGCAAAAGAAAAGCACCGGGATTCAGGAATTGAATTTGTTCTAATGGATGCTAATTTAATTACTCTCAATCAAACATTTGACCTAATCATAATCAGCAATCTGATTGGTTATGTGGACGACATTCAAAACGTTTTTGAGCAAGTAAAAAAATGTTGCCATACCGGCACGAAAATAATAGTCCAGTACTACAATTCCTTTTGGGAGCCTTTTATAAAATTTTCCGAGTTCATGGGTATTAAACAAAAAACACCGACTCAAAACTGGTTAAGTACCCGCGATATCAATAATTTACTTTTTGTGTCTGGTTTTGATGTGTATCGTAACAGCAAACGCTTAATTTTCCCGTTTTATTTTCCCGTGTTGTCTGTTTTTTTTAATAAATACTTAGCCAAATTCCCAATTTTCAGGTTCTTCAGTTTTAACATATACAGTTTTGCCAAACTGCTTCCAGAAACACACATAGATAATTTTGAGCATAAACACACAACTTCTGTTGTTATTCCTGCTAGAAATGAAAGTGGTAATATTGAAAATGCCATTTTAAGGTTGCCGAAATTTGGAAAACACATTGAAATAATTTTTATCGAAGGCAACAGCACGGATGATACCTGGCAAAAGATCCAGGAGATTCAGAAAAAATATTCCGCCACACACGATATAAAAATTGGTCAACAAAAAGGCAGAGGAAAAGCCGACGCTGTAAGAGAGGGTTACAAAATAGCTACTGGTGACATTCTCATGATTTTGGATGCCGATTTGACAGTCCCCCCCGAAGATTTACCCAAATTTTATAACGCCATCGCAAGTGGAAAAGGAGATTTTATTAATGGTACCCGGCTGGTTTACCCTATGGATAAAGAAGCGATGCGTTTTCTCAATTATTTAGGCAATCACTTTTTTAGTTGGGCCTTTACCTGGTTGCTCGAGCAAAGATTCAAAGATACTCTGTGTGGAACTAAAGTGATGTATAGAACGGATTATATCAAACTAACCAAAAACCGCAAATACTTCGGTGATTTTGATCCATTTGGTGATTTCGATTTATTATTTGGAGCACATAAACTCAACTTAAAAATTGTGGAAGTGCCAATCCGTTACCGTGAAAGAACTTACGGTTCAACCAATATTTCACGCTTCAAACATGGAATAATTCTTCTACGAATGTGTCTGTTTGCAAGTAGAAAATGTAAATTTATATAGTCGTAACAAACGTGGTTAAAAAAATAATAACTCTTTTACTTCTTACATTTATCTGGACTCCCGGTAAAACTCAAAAAACAAAATTTGTAACAAAAGAAATAGGAACATCTATACGGATATTAAAACGCAAACCTGGACTCTATTCTGAGAATCAGATTTTAAACACAGGTTTTGGCTTCAGGTTTTCATTACAAAATACTTCCGTTAACGATATCAACTATACAAAGGGAGACACTATTTTTATTGGCATTGATAGTGGGTTTTACAAATCTAACACAGAAGAGACGCTTATTTTGTTGGAAAACGAAAAGTACAGAAGCAACACCCAAATTGTTACTCTTAAACAAATTAGAAAGGGAAAAAACAGGATTGTATTAGGAAAACTTGAGCAACTACCTATTCGCAAAAAAGAAGATGCAAGAATAAATGTAGATTTCGTCGCCATGAATGTGCTTAAAAAAGACTTTATTCAAAAGAACTATGATAGTTATAACGATTATCAAAACAAAAACGTTGAGCAACAGCATAGTTACGATGATGAAATAACTTATGAGCACACGATTTTCAAAGAACCGCTCCGGCAGTTTCTAATAAGAACGAATTATATTGACACACTCGACAAATTAAGTTTAAATATTTATGATAAGATAGATTTAAAACTAACCGTCAAACGTATTATCCAACACAAGTTTGATGGATTTTGCGTTGTTGAACTTAAAACTCTGGTGAAATTTCCTGATTTTTTTGGTAGCAATTCTGAATTGGATTATTTCACAAAAAGTTATATAGGTTACGATCAATCCCAGCAGAACGAGGCAAATAATGTAGATCTAATATCAAATGCATTAGAAAACGTAATTATTGAAATACTGAAAGACGAAAAGGTAAAAGAGAACTTTATTAATCCTGAAGCTAAATACAAAAAAATAGCAGAGACCAATGCTGAGATAGCCTATAGCAATACAAGTACCGAAGCACCCACTCTAGAAAATGCGACAAATGCGGTGGTGACAGTTACTCAAAAGGGAGGACACGGCAGCGGTTGCATTATATCTAACGATTGCTACATAGTAACCAATTATCACGTTATAGGAGCAGATACAAGTGAAATATTCGCCATATTTAATTCAGGTGCCAAAAGAAGATGTAGTTTTGTTAGAGGAAATGCGGCCTACGATCTAGCTTTATTGAAAGTCGATACTCTTGTTCGGGTTCCGATTAAAATAAACAACTCAAAAAAAATAAATGTAGGATCTGATGTTTATGCCATAGGGACTCCAAGAGATATAAGCCTTGGACAATCTATTACCAAGGGCATCATCTCCGCCAAAAGAAATGTAGAAGGAAAGACTTTTATACAGTCCGATGTTAGCGTGAACAGTGGTAACAGTGGAGGAGCGCTCACCAATAAAGAAGGAGAATTAATCGGCATTGTAAATGCCAAACTGATGGGTTACGGGGTGGAAGGTGTTAGTTTTGCAATTCCTGTTTATTATCTGGAAGAGGCTTTGAAGCTTAAACCTACCGTTAAATAATTTTGATTGTAATTTTATTAACTATCTACCTTTGCAGTGTTTCGGTTCCCTATATAATATACCAACAAACCCAGCAACACAGTTCCAAGTCCAAAAAGTGACTCCATGGGCTTATCGATAATGATATGAATAATTACACTTAAAATAATAACTAAAAATAAAATTGGAGTTACGGGGTAAAAAGGCGTTCGGTAAGCGATCTTAAGATGTTTAAACTTGCGGCGTAAAATAAAAACACCAAGCACTGTTAAAAAAGTAAATAAATTCAAAGTAAAACTCACATAGGTTATTAAGGCCTGAAACGAGGAAGTGGTCACTAAAACCAGAGCAATTAAAGATTGAAAGA
>CALMND010000014.1 GCA_937868565.1 uncultured Bacteroidota bacterium
GACTATTCCAGGATGTTTGATACCGATTACTGTATCAACTTTGTCTCTGTAAATTATTTTGCCACTATCGACTGTGGCGTACAAAACTGATGTTGTTGCACCTTTTGAGATGGTAACTTGATTCGTAATTATATTATTCATTTTTCCTCCTTTCTAGTGTTTTTTATCCTTAGGTGGATTAGGGTCGTTTCCAAAACTGTTTTTGTTTTGAATTTTTCCATTTCCTCCTAAAATCGTTAATTCAGATTGTTGATTTTTAGCAATAGAAGTTCCTATTTTAACCGCCTCCACTTTCGTTTCGGTTTTTACAGTTAATTTGGAACTGCCTTCGCTTTTAACGCCCCAGCCACCTTGGGTTGGTACGACGTATTGATTTTTACCTTTTGACATTTATTTTTATTTTTTAATTTATTACATCTGAGTTTAATTAATTGTATATCGTTTCCAAGGGATTTGCGATATATGAATCTTGGACAAGAACTTAACAATATCGTGGCGACCATAATAAGTTGGAACGCCACTAGAATTTTGCGCCATTAAAATAATAGGCATACCTCGAAAGTAATTAGAGTAAATATTTCGCGCTTCATCCTTCTCCGAAGAATTAAGCACTTGTGATTTTACTACTACGACCGCAAAGGTTTGACCCTGCTCTTTTATTACTGCTCCGTCTAATATCATTTTACACTTTTTTATTTTTTCGAATTGATTTATTTTTATATTTGTTGCATTAGTAAGTTACTGTTGCGTACAAAAATAAGAATAAAAACAATGCGTCTTACATATAAGACGTTAAATCATTAATAATACTTATCAACATGAAATCAACATTAAATACTGAACTTCTAGCAAGCATGATAAAGTCTAAAAGGGGAGGTATGGGACTAAGGCAGGCAGCAGAAGAACTTGGTACAGTGAGTGCAGCTACCTTATCTAGAGTAGAGCAAGGTAAATTACCCGATGTAGAAACCTTCATTAAAATATGTAAATGGCTTAATGTAGCAACTGATATTTTCATAGTAGGTGAAAAAACGAACATTTCCAAACTATCAGAGAAGGAAAAAATCGTTTATCAATTAAGAGCAAGTAGAGAACTTGATAAAGAAACTATTGACACTATGGTTTCTATGGTAAACATAGCCTTCATGAAAGTTAGAAAGAATGGCAAAGGTTAATGTATTAAGAAAAGGTTTCAAGTCAGAAGCTGAACGTAAAGCCGAATTTTATAGAGCAGAGTTAAAACTTTCCAAGTTCGCACCGTTAGACGCTTTTAAGTTAGCAGAGCATTTGAATGTTCTTGTTGCGGGAGTTTCTGATGTAATACCCGCTTCTGAAATAAAGAAATTAAATAATAATTCTAGTCAGGACAAATTTTCCGCTTTGTTGATGAAGAATGTAGATGATGACCCATTAATTATCCATAACGATTCAGATTCAATATTTCGGCAACAAAGTAATCTCATGCATGAATTAGCACATTTCATTTGTGGCCATGAAATCCCAAAAGAAATTGCCAACCTAAATTTACCTACGAATTTGAGATATTTTAATCAAACCCATGAAGAAGAAGCAAAATATTTAGGTGGGTGTTTGCAAATAACAAAAGCTGGGCTATTATGGAAAACTAAACAAAACTGCTCCGTGGAA
>CALMND010000015.1 GCA_937868565.1 uncultured Bacteroidota bacterium
CGAATATTAAACCATGATGATTATCGATAATTTTTTTTCAAATAGCCAAGCCTACGCCAGAACCTGAATACTCGGCTTTGCCGTTTAGTCGTTGGAACATGAGGAATATTTTTTCAGCGTACTCTTGTTCAAATCCGATTCCGTTATCTCTTATTTCAATTAAGTAAGAATCGGTTTTCAAATTGGGGTAAATAGCGTTTTTCTGATTAGCCTTTTTTTCGCTGCAAGTTATGTTAATGAGGGGAGTCTGATTTTTGGATTTAAATTTTAACGCATTGCTTAACAGGTTACTAAATAGCTGCTTTATTTGCGTAGGGTTCGCTTCAATTTCGGGTAATTTGTCGAATGTTATAGAAGCTTGGCTTTCTTCAATGCTGAGTTCTAAATCCGAAATCACACTTTCTAGGCATTTGGCAAGCGAGGTTTTCTCAAACTTTAATTCTTCCAGCGATATTCTAGAAAAAGCTAATAACTCGTCTAGCAGGCTTTCCATATTGCGGCTCGACTTTAAGAGCCGATCGAGATACATGGTACCCTCGTCGCTTAAAGAATTTCCTATCTTAGTTTGCAGGCGTTCTCCAAAGGTTGAGATTTTTCTCAGAGGTTCTTTGAGGTCATGCGAAGCGATGTATACAAACTCTTGTAAATGAAGATTCGTGATGTTTAATTGTTTTATTTTCTGTTCGAGGGCAATTTTGTGATCGTAGTTTTCGGTTACGTCTCTCATTAAACAGTTATGTTTAATTAGCTTTTTATCTTTGTTCTTTGATACAAAATTTGTTGTGCTGATGCGCTTAAGTTTTCCCTTGGAACTGATAATTGAAAAATCAAAATCGAAAGGAGTGCCGATCTTTAAAAGCTTAAGAAACTGTTCTTTTACAGGCTCTCTGTCTTGTTGTACTATAAAGTTTAAAAAAAAATGTGTTTCTGCTTTTTTAGGAAAATGTTTTAGTTCAAAAATCTCGCATAGGCCATTACTAAATACCGGAGCCTAACTTGCCTTCCACATGCGGAAAAGCATTTAAAAAAAAATCAAGTCCTGCATTTTTTATTACCATTACAAATTATCGTTAAACTCTTTGTATTGTTTCATTTTGTTGTACAGTGTTTTTCGGTCAACATTCAATAATCTGGCGGCTTTACTTTTATTAAAATTACATTTCTTGAGGGCTTCCAGAATCATTTCAAATTCTGCACCAAGTGAAGCCTGCTTCATACCAAAATCGCTGATTGGAAATGACTTTTTTTGAAATTCACTCGCAGATGGATGGAATTTATCCACGCTTTCTCCACGGTCTGGTGTCTCGAAGCCAAGTCTTTCGTGATGTACTATTTCGTAAGGGAGTGAGTTTAATAACATTTGGTCACCACTCGTAAGTAAGGTTGCACGTTTCACTACATTGTTTAGCTCTCTTAAATTACCTGGCCAATAGTAACTATGAAATGTTCTTACAACTTCAGGCGAAAAACCTTTTACGTTTTTATTTAACTCCTGATTGGTTTTCTCGAGAAAAAATTCAGCAAACATCAGAATATCTTCCTGCCTGTTTCTTAAGGCTGGAACTTCAATACTAAACTCATTAAAACGGTGATACAGATCTTCCCGAAACCTCCCTTTTTTAGCTGCTTCTGAGAGTCTTTCATTGCTTGCAACAATAATTCTGAGGTCTAGTTCAATATCTTGCACCCCCCCAACTCTTCTCATTTTTCTTTCCTGTACAACGCGTAAAAGCGCAACCTGAGTATCGTAAGAAAGATTTCCAATTTCGTCTAAAAAAATAGTTCCTCCGTTAGCTAACTCAAAACTACCCTGTTTTAATCCTGCCGCTCCTGTAAAGGATCCCTTCTCGTGACCGAATAGCTCACTGCTGGCAATTTCTTTTGATAAGGAACCACAATCAATAGCAACAAAAGGTTTTCCGGCGCGGCTGCTCTTATTATGAATTTCGCTGGCCACCGATTCCTTTCCACTGCCGCTTTCACCATAAATAATAACACTATAATTGGTAGGGGCTACTAATTGAATTTGCTCAAGTATAGTTTTAAAAACCTTACTTTCACCGAATACATAATTACTTTTTTCTTTTTTGGTTTTTTTTGCAGTCGAGACATTTATTTTTTTTTCGTTCGTGTTTATTGATTTGTTCTGGTTAATAGCTTTATTCAGAGTGAGAAGTATTTCTTCGGGTAAGAGGGGTTTGGTAACATAGTCATATGCCCCCATCTTAATAATATTTACAGCAGTTCTCACATCGCTATAGCCGGTCATAATAACCACAGGAGTTTGAAGGTTTTTTTCTTTTATTTTTTCAAGCACGTCGCTACCGGTCATGTCATTTAATCTGAAGTCGCACAGAACCACATCCGGTAGATTCTTACTAACGCTATCCAGACCACTTTTCCCACTAAAAGAAGTTGTTACCTTAAAGCCATTTTTTGACAAATAGCTGGCAAGTAAGTTGCAGATGTCCACATCATCATCTATTACTAATATTTGCTTCATAGATGCTTAAATTTTTAAAACGAAAACTTGTGGGTCTGACATAATTTAGTTCTAAAGTACAATATCATGGGTGTTTTGGAGTATTTAATTTTTAACAGATGGTTCTTTTTTGTTAATATTTTAATTATATCACGAGTTTATCTTATAATTTTAGTTGCTTTGCCAAAGCTACAAACAAATCATGGCAGCATTTAAGAAGGCTTTACTTATCATCTGCAAAAATTTGGTTTCTGAAAAAATTCGAACGATACAGTTAGCCTTAAAGGATATTGTTGAATCTACGAATTCGGAAACTAAAAGTTCTTTAGGCGATAAACACGAAACGGCAAGAGCGAAAATGCAGTTTGAGCGGGAAAAAGTTGGGAAACAGTTGGAATTAATTGAATTGCAAATGCGAGAACTTAACCGAATAGATGATACCAAAATTTCGTCGATTGTTGGTTTTGGAAGTGTGGTAGAAACACAAACTGGTTTATTTTTTATTTCGGTACCACTGGGAAAAATTGAATTTGATCAAAGAACCATATTTGGAATTTCCCCGTCATCTCCTTTAGCGCAAGAATTATATCGACGCAAAATTGGCGATAGTTTCGTCTTTAATAATATACAGTACACTATTTTAAATATATACTAGTAGTATCTTCTTGTTCCTAATCTTTTTCTTACAGCTTCAACTTGATTTTAAAAAAAAGTGCGGGACGTGCCCGCACTTTTTAGCTAAGAATAAAACCCATTAAATTCTTAACTGCCTCTGCCTATTGGATAGGCACAGTTTAACCGAGGGTAAAATTACATAATTTGTATATGATTATCCAAATTTTATTACAAAAAATATGATTATTCTAATTGTTTCAAAATCAATGATTTATCGACAATAAAATATAATTGGTAATTTTTTCAAAAAATTGTTGAAAGTCTACTTAAAAAATGGACTTTGGGGCTATTATAAAGCTTGTGAAAAGCCCGCTCTGATTTTGTCGGCTGCATATTTACCACCATATAATTTATCTTTTATTTGACTAAAAGACTCAATGGTGTATTTAACGTCCTCCTGAGTATGCACAGCGGTTGGTATCAAACGCAGAATAATCATGCCTTTTGGGATAACGGGATACACTACCATAGAACAAAATATTCCGAAATTTTCACGAAGGTCAATTACCATATTGGTGGCTTCTGGAATAGAACCATTCATATAAACGGGCGTTACCATAGTGTTGGTGTCACCGATATTAAAACCTGCATCTACCAGTCCTTTTTGAAGACTCATGGCAATGTTCCACAATTTGGTGCGGTATTCCGGGTGTTTATTTAAAAGTTCCAAACGTTTTAAAAGCCCTATAACCAATGGCATGGGCAAACTCTTCGCAAAAATTTGTGAACGCATGTTATAGCGTAAAAAAGTAATTATTTCTTTCGTCGAACTGATGAATCCGCCAATTAAAGCAAAGGATTTCGCAAAGGTTCCGAAATAAATGTCGATTCCATCGTTGCAACCTTGCTCTTCGCCAGTGCCTCCACCGTTTGGGCCCATTGTACCTATTCCATGCGCATCGTCAACGAACAAACGAAAGTTGAATTTCTTTTTCAATTCAACTATTTCTTTCAGCTTGCCTTGATCTCCTCGCATACCAAAAACACCTTCGGTTATCACCAAAATCGCTCCTTTATCACCACCTTCAGCAATCAGTTTTTTTGCACGCTCCAGTTGCTTTTCGCAATCAACAATATCATTATGTTTATATACATAACGTTTTCCCATGTGAAGACGAACACC
>CALMND010000016.1 GCA_937868565.1 uncultured Bacteroidota bacterium
CAATTGGAGATGAATCGTTTTAACCCGGAAATAAGAATTTCGGAAGAAGTAGCCAGTTACACAGGCTTTCCTGAAGAAACGGATAATACCATTGTAGTGAACAAAACCCAAGACGTTCTTTCCCCCATACTTAAAAAAGCAAGCAGTAATGAACAATATGGCGCCCTTTCTCCTTCTGGTCTTATTACCTATAAAGAGTGCGGACTCAAATTTTATTTCAGGTACGGCGCGCATTTAAAAGAAGCACAGGAAGTGGAAGAAAGTGCGGAAGCCAGTACTTTCGGTTCCATCTTACATTTAAGTCTTGAAAATCTTTATAAAGAGTTTAGCGGAAAAGTAATAGATACTTTGCTTCTTACACAAAACCTGAATAAAGTCGACCACATTGTTCATGAAAGTTTCATTTCCTTTTTTGATGGAGCAATTCCAAGTGGGAAAAATTTATTGCAGGAAGAAGTGATTAAAGTATATGTAAAAAAACTGGTAAATGCTGATGTTACTTTCATAAGAAAACTCAAAAACGAAAATCATTTTCTTACTCTGCAATATCTTGAAAAAGAATTTCAAACGCATCTTGAAGTGGAATTAGATGGCGTCCCCACCCAAATATACATCAAAGGCAAAATAGATAGAATTGACAGTTACTCCGGACAAGTGAGACTCATTGACTTCAAAAGTTCGGTAAAAGATTCCGATAAGTTTGCTTTTGATGGTTTTGAAAAATTGTTTTATGATAAAAATTACAACAAGCAATTCCAATTGATGCTTTACGCATGGTTGTTGCATAAGAATAATTTTTGTGAACCAGAAAAATTGAAACCATGCATCATCCCTTTTAAAAATTTCTCTGAAGAACCCAAATACTTATTGGGCGTTGATAAAAAATCGACTCTGTTAACTAAAAGTTTTTTGTTGGATTTTGAAAATGCACTTAAAGATTTTATCGCCGAAATTTTCAGCCCTCAAACACCATTTATTCAAACCGAAGATAAAAAGATTTGCCAGTATTGTGCCTACAACACAATCTGCAACATCAGCGTCTGAATTCAATTTTCACTGTGTGAATTTTTTGAGGTACTTTGCTGGGGCTGAGCCAAGTTACAATTTACAAAAAAAATAATAAAAAAACAATATTGTTCTCCTTTTGCCAAATGTGCGAATTAGTTTATTTTTGAGAGTTCTTAAAAAAAGAAAAGATGAAAAGTGAACTTATTACCAAACTTGAAGAACTGCTGTCGAAAGACGCTGGTGAAGTTGCATCTGATGTGCGCGCTCTGCAGAAAGAGTATCAAAAGTTATGGACTTCTGAATTCGAAAAAGCCAAACAAGACCATCTGGACGAGGGCGGCAAAACCAATGAATTTGAGTATCCTAAACAATCGGAAGATCTCAAATTTGAAAGCCTCATAGAGAAATTTAATAAACTCAAAAAAGAAAATGATGCGAAAGTTGCTTCCGAACAAGCTAAAAATTTAGCTATACGTCAGGAAATTATTGCAAAAATAAAGGACCTTAGTCATGTGAGCGAAAACGTAGGAGCTGCCATCAGAAAACTTCACGAGTTACAAACGCAGTGGAAAGAAGCCGGAGCCGTTTCTTCTCATAAATACAAAGACATTCAGTCCGAATACAGCAAAGCGGTAGAAGAAATCTATTACAATCTTAAAATCTACCGTGAGCTTCAGGAAAACGATCTTAAAAAGAATTTTGAATTAAAAACACTGCTGATTGAAAAATTAACTGCTATTCAATCTCTGGAGAATATAAAAGAAGCGGAACGTCTTATAAAAATTTATCGCAACGAATGGGACGAAATTGGACCTGTACCCAATGCGAAGTGGGAGTCTTTAAAACTAGATTATAAAAACGTTTTAGACGAAACTTACTCGAAAATAAAACTCCACTATCATTCCATTGAAGAACAAAAGGAAAACAATCTAAAACTAAAATTGGAAATTATTGAAAAAGCTAAGGACTTAGTTAATTCTACTACTGAGACAAAGGCAGCTAAATGGAACGAAGCAACAGATAAATTATTGGCTCTGCAGGCTGAGTGGAAAACTGTAGGTAGAACAACTGAAAAAGATAACGAGAAAATTTGGGGGGAGTTCAGAACTGTATGCAATGGCTTTTTTGATAAGAAAAAAATATTTTTTACTAGTTTAAATGAGAACTTTGCGAATAACCGAAAAATAAAATCTGAACTCATTGCTAAAGCAGAAGCGTTGCAAAATAGCACCGACTGGCAAAAAACAGGATTAGATTTAATTCGTTTACAAGACACCTGGAAAAAACACCCCGGTAATGGTGACAAAGAAGAGCCCAAATTATTTGCCCGTTTCAGAAAAGCATGCAATACTTTTTTTGATGCGAAGAAAGCTCATTTTGAAAGTGTTGAAGCAAGCTATGAACAGAACTTACTTAACAAAGAGGCCATACTTGCAAGAATGAAGGAGTTTACCTTGAGCGCGGATCAAAGCGCCAACCGAGAATTACTCAAGGGCTTTACCAATGAATGGAACGAGGCCGGTCTTGTTCCAATGAAAGATAAAAAACGAATTAACGATGCGTTTTATAACCGTTTGGACGAATTATATGACCAATTACATTTAGATAAAAAGGAAAAAGTGTTCATGCAGTTCCGAACGAAAATTGAACGCTTTGTAGGTTCCGAAAATGCGATTGATCTGCTACGTAAAGAATCTGATTATTTGAAAAAGAGTATTGATGAAATTACCGGTCAAATGCGTACTTATGAGAACAATCTTGGATTTTTTAAAACTTCAAAAGGAAATAATAGTTTTATGAAAGAGGTCGAAGATAAAGTTGCGGCTGAAAAAGCTAAAATTGCTGACCTAACGGCTAAACGAAAAATGGTGAATGAAGAGTTAGGTAAATTACGCGAAACAACAGATAAGCAAAGAGTTGAGGCTTAATTAATAAAAGATTCCACTAAGAGTATTTTTCCACGAATTAAACTAATTAGTACGAATCAAAAATTATATAGCTATCGGGTTAATTTTCTCACCAAATGTTAGCAAATTATGATCGGGGTCTAATAACGAAAACTCCTTTTGTTGCCAGGGCTTAGTCATTAGTTGCCCGTTCGGATGCACATTTACTCCACTCTGAATAATTAATTGGTAAAGGTTTTCAATATCGTTTGTACGGATATAGATTTGTCCATAATTATTAAGAGGGTCAATATCTTCGAATTTAAAGAAATGTATTTCAATGGTATCTTTTTGTAAAATAAGATAATCCTCGAAATCTTCAGTCCCTATGTCCCTGAAGCCGAGTCTGTTTATATAGTAATCTCTAGTAACAGCCTTGTTACGCATTGGTAACTTTGGATTAACACTAATCAGCATATTTTTTATTGCAAATGTGGGGCATAAAAATTTATTTCTACTTGATTACAATCAAGAAATTTAATATTTAGCTCTTACCCTGCTTAATGTTTCTGGTGTTGTCTTTAAATAGGAAGCTATCATTTTGATAGGGAATGATTGCAAAAGGTTTGGTCTTGCTGATTTGATATATTCATATTTCTCGGCCGGATTGAGCGAGTTGTCGAAAATATAAATCTTATTTACGTGTTGATTAAAAAGTTTGCCTAATTGAAAAAAAGAGTGAGCCAAGGTTGTTAACATATGAATACTTTTTAAATGTAATTCAACTATTTCAGCATCTGTAAAGGCTTTTATTGTAGTACATGAAGGAGTTTGTTCTACAAGACTTTGCTGATTAAACATCCATTCATTTTTTAAATGTAAATCTATTATTGCTTCAGCTTCCTCATTTGATCGATACTGAACGAAAGAACCTGATACAATAAAAAATACCGATTTACATATATCGTTTTCCCTCAAGAGGATCTGATTTTTTTGCAAGGTTACGGATTGCATATTTCTCGAATAATGTTTCATCATAGTCGGAAAAATTTCCGATACTTTCCAAAATCTCTATATTCGTCATTTTATTGTCCGATTTATCTGAGGATCTTGTCAGTTTCTATTCTGCGTCAGCCAACTATGAATCATAGCAAACCTTGAAGCAACACTTCCCTCTATATCCCCAAAAATTCTTTCACGATTTCTTCTGCTTTCTCGCAAGCTTCGGGTAAATTCTCATTTAAGATAAACACATCAAAAAGTTCTGCAGTTTTTAATTCCTTTTCTGCTTTGGCAATACGGCGTGCTATGCTGTCTTTACTATCTGTACTTCGGGAGTGTAAACGCTCCTCTAGAATTTTAATACTTGGTGGCATTACAAAAACGCCCAAGGCACTACCACCAAATTGATTTTTTAGATTCAACCCTCCCTCTACATCAATATCAAAAATTACGGCTTTGCCCTTGGCCCAAATGCGCTCCACCTCTGTTTTCAAA
>CALMND010000017.1 GCA_937868565.1 uncultured Bacteroidota bacterium
TCAGATATATGAATGGAATTATCGAAATTAAAAAACAAAGGGGTGGAGATTTATTAGATATATATTTGGAAGCGGATGCTAATACATGGTATTATTTTTCCTATAGTAAAGGTACTATGCTTGCAGTTAGCAGTAATGATGGGTTTAACAAAAGCATTGAGGAATTAAAAAGTAAAAATAAAAAGATGGATGTTGAGAAAGGACCGTCCTATAAGTTTGACTTAACCAGCAAAAAGAAAAAAGACCAATTTATTGACAAGCTAAAACAAATCGGAGCTTTTGGCGGAACAGACGAAGAAGAGAAGAAAGACGAAAACTAAAATGAAACAAGTTATTTCAACTCTTTCATCAACTTAATAAACTGCATGGTTTTCCGCTGTGAAACCGGAATAAAATCTCCATTAAATAAACTTATTTGACCACCACGTGTAATTTTAACCTTCTCAATTTTATACAGATTAACGATAAAACTATGATGTGTTCTAAAGAAAATTGAGGCCGGAATTTCTTTTTCCACTTCGCCAATATTTTTAGAAAAGATAATTTTTTTCGTGTCAGTAACACAAAATGTATAAGAGCCTGAACTTTCAAAGTAAAAAATTTGATTGTAGTTGATGGATTGTTTGCCTTCACTGGTTGCAAAACTAAAGAACCCACCAGAGATTCCCGAGGAGTTTATTAAATTCTTAGCTTCTTCTTTTTTTGTTATAAAACGACCAACGGCTTCAATCAACTCATCTTCATTTATTGGCTTTAGAATATAATCAAAAGCCCTAACTTTTATTGCATCAATGGCGTATTGACTATAGGCGGTTGTAAAAATTATCTCCGTATTGTAATCAAGTTTTTTTATAATATCAAAGCCAGTGCCATTCTTCAATTCTATGTCCAAAAAAATGAGTTCGGGTTTTAAGAGATTTATCTTTTGAATAGATACGTCAATAAGACCTTCTTCTACCACAATGTCGGCAAAGGGACAGCTGGAGTGTAAGATGTTTCGAATTACAAGCCTGTTATTAATTTCGTCGTCAATTATAGCTACTGTCATCGTATAGAGGTATTGTTATAATCACTTTTGTGCCATGTGAAGAATCGCTTGCATTGTATAGGTCCTCAGTTTCTATAGTACAATTATAGTTATTATATTGTTTCAAAAACGCACTTTTTTCTTTGGTTAACTGCGTACCTTTTGATGTATAAAGTTGATTTTTTTCACTCAAAATTCTGGAGGCTGTTCGGCCGATGCCGTTATCTATAATAGTACAAACCAGGAAGTGCCCAATTTTTTCGAATTTAATTTTAAGTTGGCCGGTTTTATGTTCAAGATTTGAAATGCCATGTTTGATAGCGTTTTCCACGTAGGGTTGAATTAACAAGCGCGGTACATTTGTCTCTGGATCGATAGCGGGGTCGGATTCGATTTCATATTCTAGTTGTTCCTTTATCCTAAGCTTTTCAAGTTCAATATAATTATTAAGAAATTTTATTTCTTTTTTGAATTCGATAAACAACTTGTCGGAGTTTTCTAGAGAATCGCGGATTAATGAGGAGAACTTATTTAAACTTTTATTCGCGGTATCGAAGTCTTTCTCGAGAATAAAGTACTTGATTGTGTTTAAACAATTAAAAATAAAATGTGGGTTAAGCTGAGCTTGGATAGCTTTTAATTCGATTTCAGCTACTTTTCTGCTGTATTGTTCCTTTTGCTGTTCTTTTTGCCTCGCCTCGCCAGTTCGCCAGTCAATAAGAAAAAACAAGATAATTCCCAGTACTAAAAAGGCAGCAACTCTAAACCAAGCGGTTTCGTAAAAGTATGGTTCTATTTCAAATTCAAAAGAGGCTTCTGCCGGGTTCGTATCATTAAAACCATCAAGTGCTCTTAAAATAAAAGTATACTTTCCAGGCGGCAGCATTTTAAAATAAACCGACCTTGAATTTTGAATAGGACCCCAGTCTGAACTTTTCCCGCCAATTAATTTATGTTGAAAGTGAACATTGTTTTTTGTGATAAAGTTGGCGCAAGAGAAATCAAATTGAACAGAAAAAGTACTTCTTTTAAACGTATTTAAGTCGCTTGATATCAAACTGTCATTCACAAATATGCGATCAATAGTAGGGATTAATTTTCTGAATTGCAGTTCATCCGGAACTGTGACCACAATACCTTCCAAACTTGGAAAATAGAAATGATTCATTTTCGTTTTCAGGTAGTTGTTTTGAAAGCCCCCATTGAATTCGTTATTCAATAAGCCGGTTTCTTCATCATATAAAAAAGGAATCAGATAGTTTGTTCTGCCATAATAGAAGTCATTTAGTGCTTTTTCGGAAACACGCCACAAGCCATGATTAGAAGTAATATAAAAATACCCATATTCATCTTTTGCTAAAGTGAAAACATCTTTATCCAGAAGGCACCCTTTGATATTATTAATACTGGTCAGCTTACCCTTGTCATAGCAATAAAGGCCACCGTCGTATGATCCCAACCATAATTTGTTTTCGGAATCTTCGTAAAAGGATCGAATTTCTTTCCCTTTGAATCCATCATTTTTTCCAATATGTTTTATGATTTTATCATCTTTTATGATGTAAGCACCTTCTGCAACACCAACACAAATACTGTGGTCTTTGAGTTCATAAAAGCAAATAACAGTTTCCTTAATTTTGTCATTTAAAAAGGGCGTGACGTTTTTCACGGAATTTCCTTTGGATAAACCGTGACTGGTGCCAATCCAAATTAGCCCCTTAGAGTCTTTAAAGCAGGCATGTACATTCAAATCAGATAAAGATTTAGAGGAGTTTAATGAATCTACCATTCCTCGTTTATCAAAAATTTTAACGCCACTTCCCCAGGTTCCGGCGAATAATAAACCGTTTATTTCTGAAAGAGAAGAAAATTCAGCCTTAGTGGCCACAAAGTTAGTGGCTGTATCACTTTTTAGTTCTTTTATATAACAGCAGTTTTGCCCAGCGAGCACGTGACCATCTTCCGTTCGAATAATTGAATTAACTGAGGAAGCAGAAAGACCTTGATCAACGGAAAAGCTGTAGTTTGTTTTAAAATTTAGTTTTAGCAGACCACTCTCAAAAGTGCCAGCAAACAGACAATCTTGTAAAGAATCGTAATAAAATGATTGAATATTATTCGAGAATATTCCATCTTCTTTTTTGAATTGTTCATAGTAATCTTCATGTATAAAATATAATCCCTGATTACCACAGCCAATAAAGTAGTTTTCGGCATCTAAAAAGGTAACGTCAAGATATTTACCGTTTCTGATTTTAACCGGTAGTTCTTCTAGAGTACCCGATTTCATGTCAAGAACATTCATTGTGTTTTCCCCAAAGCAAAATAGTTTTTCATTAAAGTCGTTGAACTTTAATTTGTAAAACGGTGAGCTGCTTTTTTTTGTAATTTTTTTGCTTATGGTATTAAAAGCGTACAAGCCCTCAGAAAATCCGATATAAAATTCGTGATTTCGAAACACAAATGCCAAAGGGAAAAACCCGCTTTTGGCATGAGCAAGTTCCTTCAATGAACCAATTTGCGTAATGGCAAGTGTTTTTAAATGAATATGGTAAAGATTAAGGTTTTCAGTTATAATCAATAAACTATCTCCAACTTTATAAAATGACATTGGCTTTTCGTTTTTTATCTTTATTTCTCTATAATTTGGTGATAGTAAAAGGAGCTTATTAGACTTGTCTAATCCAAAAAGTAAGTCAGAAGGAGCATAATAATCCAATAAAGTAAAAAACTGCTTTTTGTAATCTTCGCTGGTAACGATGGGTTTAAATTCATATCCATTAAAATCAACAATGCCATTAGCAGTATATAAGATCAAGGAATTATCTTTTCTGGGAATGATGGATATAACCTGATTTTGCGGAAGGCCATCCTTTGAGGAAAATTGTGTTAAAAGAAAAGGGCTTTTTAATTTTAAGCCGTACTCGTTAAAGCGGCCCTTTATTTGCGCATGAACGGATTGCAACCTTAAAAGGGACAAAGACAATAATGTTATAATTATGCATGCTCTCTTGATAATAGTAATAGGATTAACCCTTATAAATATAACTATTTTAAAAATGTTAAAGTAAAATTGTCGTTAATATAGTGAAGGTTTGGAGTTAGTGCTTTTGAGGCGACAAAACATAGAAATAAAGTTACTACATTAGTCACATGAAAATCACAAAACCACGTCAAAGAGCAGACCTTAAATTGCGAGTCCATGAATTACTTGAGACGCAAGGTAGTCTGACGGAAATGGATGCTTTTCTATTTACCGAGTCCACTAATAAATGCAAATCTCGTTTGGATAACAATCGTTGGAGAAATAAGCGATTGATTGGGGCGAACGCTATAAGCTATTCACCCTTTTTTTAAACCTTGTCAAAGTGAAAAAGCTACAACTCTTATTTATTTTTCTTTTTTTAGGTTTTGTTTTTGGGCAATACGCTAAGGCTCAAAATACAGAATGGCAGGTAATTTCTTATAGTATTAAATTTAAGATTAAAAATGTAGGTTTTAATGTCGACGGAACGTTTGCGGGTTTAGCGGCAAAAATTATTTTTGACAAGTCTAAAGACTACGGTAACTCAATTGAAGCCGCAGTGGACGCAAAAACTATAAATACAGCCAACAAATCAAGAGACGGGCATCTAAAAACGGCAGACTACTTTGATGTGGAAAAATATCCGAAGATACTTCTTAAGACGAACGTGATTGCAAAAGACAAAGACAGCAGCTATAATGGTTATTTTCAGTTAAGCATGAAAGACAAAGTAAAAGATGTTACTATCCCGTTCACCTTTGTGACAACGGGTGATAAAAGCACGCTAAAAGGGAGTTTTAAAATCAATCGTCTGGATTATGGCGTTGGCGAATCGAGTATGATATTGTCGAATAGTGTTACCGTGTTTTTGGAAGTTGATCTAATAAAAAAATAACATGTAAAAAAGTGAGTATTTTTTATATTCAGAAAATGCCAAACAGAGAAATTATTTATGAGGACACTTCTAATTGAAAATGGCGCAGGATGTGTGTAATTCATAGCTTCGA
>CALMND010000018.1 GCA_937868565.1 uncultured Bacteroidota bacterium
TGTTACAAAGCGACTTTTTTCGCCTTTTCCAAAAGAATCGGTTTCGCTATCGTAGGTAATAACAATATTGTCCGCTCTTTGAAGAAGTCTGTAAAAGTGATAAGCGTAAATAGCATCTTTCTCTAAATACAAGGGTAATCCAAAGGCTCTTTTCAAATCATTCGGAATAAAAGAATTAATCGTTTTTCCCGAAGGAAGCACTCCTTCATTTACATTTACAAGAATAAGATGTTCAAAATCCAAAGTACGGGTTTCCAGCACGCCCATAATTTGTAATCCACTCAAAGGCTCACCAATAAAGGGAGCTGACGAACTTCCTACTATTTGTGTGTAGAGTTGTTTAAAAGAATGGAGGTCATTAAAATGAGTGTATTTTGTAAGAATATCGTTTAGCCGATTAAAGTTTTTTAGAATAATTTGCAGATATTCTAGTTCAAGTGAATGGGCGTTGTTACGCTTTTCATTGGAGTAGAATTCCACCAGAGAGCCGACAATTTTTAGAATACCCACACAAAAAGCTAAAACGCCTGGTAAAGGAAATACCAGTGGTTTGATTTCGTGGTAATCTTCACCAAATAATTGTTCCAGGTTTTTTTGGGAAATGAAGGATAGATTTCTAGCTGCTATTTGGTTAATGATGCTCTGCGTGTTTATCTTGAAGCCCTTATGAAGCAGGTAATCCTGAAAGATGGGTTGCCTTAATAAGGCAACTAAATCTTTGTGATAAATGGTTTTATTTACCCTGTTTTGCTTATTGAAAGCAATTTGAATTTGAAGTAATAGTTCGATAAAGCCATAAGAAGAAGTATATTTTATAGGATACTCCATGGTGATGTTAACATGGTCTATACCCGCGGGCAATTGTTTTAAAACTGGCCATAATAATTTTTCGTTAGCCAGAACCACAGCCACTTTATCTAGGGCGACACCTTCCTGAATTAATTTTTCGAGTGTTTGTTTTACTACTTGTGCTTGACCAATTTGTTTTGATACAGAGATAACCGTTATATCTTTTTTTGCTAAAAAATTACTTTCGATGAATAATTGATTTTTTTGAGGAAAGAATTTAAAATTATTTCTTAAAAATAAACCGGCTTCCTGATTGGGGTTGTTCAAATAATATTCGTCTGCATCCCACAATAGATCCGCTTTCTTTTTTAGATAAAAATGATCCAAAATTTTTAACTCTGCGGCATTGAGAGCGTTAAATCCGCAAAAGAGAAGTTTGTGAAAATTCTCGTCGTACTGATTTAGTTTTAAGTTTAAAACAGCTTGTCTGTACGCCAAACCCTGGTAGGCCCACTTATTGGAGAGTAAAAAAGCCGAAAAGTGTTCATAAATAGCACCCAGGCTAGTCATAAAGCGTAAATAATTGTTTTGGTATTCAGTCAGAATTTCTTCACCAAGGCTCCAGTTTTCAATAACTTTAATGTCTTTTAGATTTTCATACAACTGTTGTGGATCCGCCAGATAGCGGTCTATTTCATTAAAATCCTGGAGAATCAATTGCCCCCATTTGGCAAAACTATCAAAGGGTTCAGCATCCTTTCCATAACATGATTTGTAGCTTTCGAATAAATGACAAATTAGGTCGATTTCTTCCAATACTTTAAGGCCGCTAAGTTCGGCAATCAAATCCTCAGCACTAATAATGGTGGGTAACCATATGGTTTTGCCAAAACTTTGTGCTAAATAATTTTTAAGAAAAAGGGCTCCCCTTTTGTTGGGTAAAATAAGACAGAGATTTTCCACTTTATCTTCGTAATTTTCGAAGATAAAATCGGCAACCGATCTAAGAAAAGCTTTGGCCATGAACTTTGAAGATATAAACTTTCCGCTTTACCGCAGGTATAAAAACAGTAGGAGTTATTTTAAAATTATAAACCCAACTTTATTTGAAGAGATTCAGATGATTGGTTCGAAAAAAGTGATTAAACAAACTGAGGCTAAATTGTTTCCCGAAAAATTGTTTATTCACGATTTGATTTTTAACTATGGTCAGATGGCTGATGAAATCTTTGCTGAAGAATACCAGAACCAACTGGAAATGTGATTTAAACCACCTTAACTTCGCTAAAATCTTAGTAAATTTACAGTGTTAATTTATTAAACCATGACGCGCATTCGCATCAAAGATATTTTGAAAACAGAACCGCAAGGGCAACAGATTTCTGTAAAGGCTTGGGTTCGCACGTTTCGCAGCAACCAGTTTATCGCTCTGAATGATGGCTCTACTAATAATAATTTGCAAGTGGTGGTTGATTTTGGGAACACCGATGAAGGCGTTTTGAAACGAATTACAACCGGAGCCGCCATCAGTGCCACGGGAAATTTAGTCGCCTCTTTGGGTAAAGGACAGAGCGTGGAATTAAAGGCCAGTTCTATTGAAATTATTGGCGACAGCGATGCCGAAAAATATCCTCTACAACCTAAAAAACATAGCCTCGAGTTTTTGCGAGAAATCGCGCATTTGCGTTTTCGCACCAATACATTTGGAGCCGTTTTCAGAGTACGCAACAGCCTTGCTTTTGCTGTACATAAATTTTTTAACGATAAAGGGTTTTTATACATACACACGCCCATTATCACTTCAAGTGATGCCGAAGGTGCAGGCGAGATGTTTCGCGTCACCAGTCTAGACATATTAAATCCTCCGAAAAATGAAACGGGACAAGTAGATTACGCGCAGGATTTTTTTGGGAAATCCACCAACCTAACCGTTTCTGGTCAGTTGGAAGGTGAATTGGCCGCCATGGCCTTTAGTGATATTTATACTTTTGGCCCAACTTTCAGAGCGGAGAACAGCAACACCGCCCGCCATTTAGCTGAGTTTTGGATGATTGAACCGGAAATGGCTTTTTTCGATTTAAAGGACAATATGAATCTGGCGGAAGAACTATTGCAATACGTGATTCGATACGCGTTGGATTCTAACGGAGAGGATATTGAATTTTTAAGTCAACGTTTGGAAGAGGAAGAAAAACAAAAGCCACAGAACGAACGTAGCGAAATGACGCTTCTAAATAAATTGAAATTCTGTCTCGACAATAATTTTGAAAGGTTGACCTACACACAAGCTATTGAAATTTTAAGAGAGTGTAATCACAACAAGAAAAAGAAATTCCAGTATCTGGTGGACAAATGGGGCGTTGATTTGCAAAGTGAGCACGAACGTTATTTAGTCGAAAAACATTTTAAAAAACCGGTAATATTAACGGATTACCCGAAGGAAATAAAATCCTTTTACATGCGCCAGAATGATGATGGAAAAACGGTTGCGGCCATGGATATTTTGTTTCCCGGAATTGGTGAGATTGTTGGCGGCTCACAACGCGAAGAGCGTTTGGAAAAATTAGAAACTCGTATGAAAGAAATTGGAATTCCCGTTGAAGAACTTTCCTGGTATTTGGATACCCGCCGATTTGGTTCTTGTCCGCACGCCGGATTTGGCCTTGGTTTTGAGCGTTTGGTGTTATTTGTAACGGGCATGACAAATATCCGTGACGTGATTCCATTTCCAAGAACACCGAAGAATTGTGAGTTTTAGGTACCACGAATTTTGCTAATTTTTATGCATTCGTGGTCATAGGATGTTGAACCTCAAAAATCCTTCACCAAACTATTTTCTACCAAAAATATTTTGTGTTCAATTTCTTTTTGGTTTAAGAGTTCGTTCATGCGGTCGGGGTGAGTGTCGGTTATAAACACTTGTCCGAACTTGTCGCTGCTTACCATTTCTAATAATTTTGTAAACCGCTCTTCATCCAGTTTATCATAAACATCATCCAGCAACAATAGCGGCTTGGTGTTTTTTTGTTCCTTGATAAATTCAAATTGAGCTAGTTTTAAAGCAAGCAAGTATGATTTTTGTTGACCCTGAGAAGCGTATTTTTTAAGACTGAAAGTATTCAGACGGAAATCCAAATCGTCTTTATGCGGACCAACCGTGGTGTAATGCAGGGCACGGTCTCGTGATAAAGAAGTTATCAATGCTGTTTTAAAATCCCGCTCGCCCAAACTGTTTTCGTAACGCAAACCAGCATCCTCTTTGCTTTCGCTTATGAACTGGTAATAGGAATTAAACAAAGGAATAAATTGTTTCAAAAAGTCAATCCGGATTTGGATAATGGCTTTTCCATAAATAATAAGTTGTTCATCCCAGGCCTCCATGGTTTCTGAATCAAAGGCCCTGGTTTCATGATAATGCTTGAGTAAAGCGTTCCTTTGTTTAAGAACTTGATTATAGGAAATGAGTTTATCCAGATACACTTTATCGTACTGGGAAATAATGCTGTCTAAAAACTTACGACGTAATTCACTTGTTCCGTTTATTAATTCTGTATCGTGAGGAGAAATCATTACCAGAGGCAACTGACCAATGTGTTCGCTTAAACGCTCATATTCTTTTTTGTTTTTTTTGAATACTTTTTTCTGATTTCTTTTTAAACCACAATGCACCTCAATTTCCTCCCCAAACTTGTCAAAATGACCTTGCACTACAAAAAAGCCTTCTTCGTGTTTAATGTTATGGCTGTCAACAGGATTAAAAAAACTTTTGCAAAAGGAAAGGTAATGGATGGCATCTAGCAAATTGGTTTTTCCCATGCCATTGTTGCCCACAAAGCAGTTTATTTTTTCAGAGAATTTTGCCTCAAATTCAGCGTAATTCTTGAAATTTATAAGGGATAATTGCTTTAAAAACATGAATTTGAGCAAAAATACGCTTATTTTTAACGGTTTAGAGGCCAAAAATTCTATTTTAACAGAAAAAACGCTATCTTCGCAAACTAATTTTTAAATTCAAATGGCTGACTTAAAAGAAGAAACTTCTGTGGATAATACCGAAACCAATCCGGTGGAAGAAACCGTTGAAGAAACAAAGAAAGCAATTGATCCAAACCTACAAGGCATTCAGCTTTTTTACGAAAAAAACAAAAACCTGGTTAACTATGTTGGTGGTGGTTTGCTACTTATAATTGGAGCAGTTGTATTTTTTAAGCTCTATTATTTACCTGGAAAAGAAAAAGAAGCTTCGAACGAAATGTTTTGGGCTGAGGATTATTTTAAAGTGGACAGCTTTAACTTAGCGCTCAAAGGTGGCAAAATGGTTATGTCAGCTGATGGTCAAAAACAGATGATGGGTTTTGAACAAATTGCCGATGAGTATAGCATGACTAAAACCGGTAATTTGGCTAACTACTGTGCTGGAATTTGTTATTTAAGAACTGGTAAATTTGAACAAGCGATTGAGTTCTTAAGCAAATATGATTCTGATGACGACGTAATTGCTCCGATTGCTTTGGGAGCTATTGGTGATTGTCATATGGAATTGAATCACTTAGATGACGCCATCAAGTATTATAATAAAGCCGCGGACAAAAGCAGAAATAGTTTTACCGCCCCTTATTTTCTAAAAAAGACTGGTTTTGCATACGAATTAAAGGCTAACTACAATTTGGCTTTAGAAGCGTATGAAAGAATAATGAAAGAATTTCCTAAGTCTTCTGAAGGTCAAACTATTCAAAAAGATATTGCTAAAGTAAGAGCTTTAGGCAACTTGTAAAAATCAAACAAACTAAAAAAAAGTCTGCGGGTAGCAGACTTTTTTTATTTAGAGAAGAATATGAGCAGCACGCATAAAAATTTATCAGATTTTGAAGGAACTAAAATTCCTGATGCCTCTGCTTATAAGTTTGGGATTGTTGTTTCGGAGTGGAATTCAGAAGTAACGAGTGCTTTAAAAGAAGGAACTGTTCAAACACTTCTTAAGAATGGTGTCGCTAAAGAAAACATTGTCGTGAAAGAAGTGCCAGGAAGTTTTGAATTGACTCTGGGGGCACAATACCTTGCGGAGTATGCCAATGTAGATGCTATTATTTGTTTGGGATGCGTGATACAAGGAGAAACACGACATTTTGATTTTATTTGCAACGCCGTTGCACAAGGAATTACCGATTTAAATATTAAATACACTAAACCCGTTATTTTTGGAGTTCTTACCCCCAATACACAACAGCAAGCTACGGATCGAGCAGGAGGAAAGCATGGCAACAAAGGCGACGAAGCTGCGGTTACGGCAATTAAAATGCTGGCTCTCAGAAAGAGCTTTTAACCCTGAAATAAACTAACCTGTGTGGTTAAAATACGTGTACATTCTTGGCCTGCCAAGTTTATTTAAAATTGGCATAATTAACTCATGGCAAAACTTAATTCTCTTTCTGCCCGAAGTTTAAATCCTGGTTTAACAAAGAACCAAACAAATCTTTAAAACTCACACCTTTCACCAATTTATTTTTACTCAGCAAAGAGTGTTCGGCCATGCCATGCAAAGCGAATTCCATAAGCACATTTTTTTCAACGCCTTTTGCTTTGGGATGATTTTTTTCTACAAGTTCCTCAAGCCCATCCACAACACTTAGAGCAGAGGTATATACCCTATCGTTTTCGTCATCCAATAAATCCAGAATATTATTCTGCGAAAACCAATTAGTGATAGCTGAATATTCCGATGATTCTTTTTTACGTTTTAGTTTTGAAGGGTCTGGAAACAACTGAATAAATAAATTTCGGATAGCAATGCTGATTAAATTTTGTGCGATTACGGCGGGGCCTTCCTGCTCACCCTCATACACCAATTCTATTTTTCCGTTAATGGCGGGAATGGCTCCGTACAAATCTCCCATTCTCGCAAAAGAGTAAGGAAGTTTATTTTTTAAGAAACGTAATTCAGCGGCACTAATTAAACTTTCATAAGCACTGATGGTTAAGCGGGCACTCACTCCGCTCTTTGGGTCAACGAATTCGCTCGTGCGGGCTTCTATTGCAATTTGTTCCACCAGAGTTTTTAAAATTTCCGGGACCTCAATACTTCTTTGCTGTTCGTTTAGTTTGGCCTGATCTTGCGTAATTTGTTTAGAATGCTCAATAGATTTTGGATAGTGTGTTAGTATCTGAGAACCGATTCTGTCTTTTAACGGCGTAACAATACTGCCACGATTAGTATAATCCTCCGGATTGGCGGTAAACACGAACTGCAGGTCAAGAGGAATTCTTAAATTAAAACCTCTGATTTGTACATCACCTTCCTGAAGAATATTGAAAAGTGCAACCTGCAGGCGGGCTTGCAAATCTGGTAATTCATTAATCACAAAAATAAAGCGGTTACTTCTTGGTATTAATCCGTAATGAATAACATTTTCATCGGCCAGAGACAATTTAAGACTAGCGGCTTTTATGGGATCGAGATCACCAATTAAATCCGCTACACTTACATCGGGTGTTGCCAGTTTTTCAGCAAATCTCTCGCTGCGATGAATCCAACTAATGGGAGTGTTATCACCTTGCTCTGTGATTATTTTTTTTGCAAAATGCGAAACCGGGTGCATGGGGTCATCATTCAGGGGGCTTCCTGCAACTACCGGAATGTATTCATCTAGAAGATTTACAAGCTGCCGCGCCATTTTAGTTTTAGCCTGTCCACGTAATCCTAAAAATAAAATATTGTGACGGCTAAGAATCGCACGTTCCAATTCCGGTAGAACGGTTTCTTCGTAACCGAAAATACCATCAAAAATGGGTTCTTTATTTTTTAATTTTCGGATGAGGTTTTCTCTTAACTCTTCCTTAATACTTATGGATTTGTAAGCACTCTTTTTAAGTTCTCCTAAAGTAAGAATCTCTGGTTTTCCCATGGTTTAAATTTTTTTTCTTTTTTTGTTGGTGTAATCTCTGAATATCATTTCCCCTAACCCTTTTAGTCCCGTGAAATAAGCTTTACCTTGATTAGCTTCGGTAAACTCATCAATAAAATCTCTCAAATAATTATCACGCGCCACCATGAACGTCGTTATTTCCATTTTGCTTCTTTTGCAGGAAGCCGCAAGGGTTAGGCATTTATTGACGATGCGCCTGTCTAGCCCAAAACTATTCATGTAATATTCTCCGTTTTCTTTCAAGCATGAAGGTTTGCCATCGGTGATCATAAATATTTGTTTGTTACTGGCTTTGTTTTTTCTAAGTATAGACATGGCCAGTTCCAATCCTGCAACTGTGTTAGTGTGGTAAGGCCCCACTTGTAAATAGGGTAAATCTTTTAATTGTATGGGCCAAGCATCGTTTCCAAAAACAATAATATCGAGACTATCTTTTGGATAATTACGTTTTATCATTTCCGCCAAAGCCATGGCAACCATTTTAGCTGGCGTAATTCTGTCTTCGCCGTAAAGAATCATGCTATGACTGATATCAATCATCAACACGGTGGCAGTTTGAGTTTTAAATTCCTGTTCGCCAACCAATAAATCGTTTTCCGTTAATATAAAATTGTCGAGTCCGTGGTTAATTTGTGCTTGTTTTAAAGATTCAATCATGGCAATGCTTTGAGGCGAATCCCCAAACTCGTATGCCCTTAAATCGCTACTGACTTCTTCGCCGTTTTTTCCAGTGAATTTTGTTTTGTGATTTCCGTCACTACCTTTCTTTAATTTACCAAAAATATGTTCAAGAGCATTATTTCGAATCGCTTGCTCAGTTTTAGGAGTAATAATCATGCCGCCACTTCCATCCGTTTTATCGCGTAAATACCCTTTCTTCTTTAGGTCGTTAATAAAATCATCTAGGGTATAGTCTTTGTTGGTGAGTTCATACTCTTTATCTAATTCTTTAAACCAATCCAGAGCCTCTTTTACATCACCGCTCGTATGAGTAATCAATTGCTTAAAAATCTTAAACAACTCATCAAATTTTGATTGAGCACTTACAACATAATCTTTAAAGCGAAATCCGTGCACTAGTATAAAATTGAAAAGGAAGTATAAAATTGGTAAAAATTGCTTGAAACAAATGTTAATTTAATAGAACAGGAAACGACTACTTAATCGGAATATTGATGAATTCGCCCGTCAAAGCGGTGACGGTCCCTCCGGTTAAAGAAGTTGAAAAACTACCGGTTAGCTTGCCGTTAGCATTTGCAGTAATAGAGAGGGTACCTGACTTTCCTGAGTATGAAGTGCCGGCTGTTATAAAATCAAAGGTGTTACCCAAAGAAGATGATATGGAATAAGTGCCAACTGTTATACTGCTAAGCACGATATCAACAGAGTTGGAATTACCTTTTTTATACGCAATTATATTATTAAAGGCACCGATGCACTTTGAAGAATCAGCAAAAATAGTTGCACCTCCCGCTGGCGTCCATGTAAAACCAGGTATAGTTCCAACCTGAATTGTGTTATCAATAGGATCGACGGGAGCAGGTTCGTCTTTTTTGCATCCCATAAAACCAGCAGCAAAAGCGCTAAATACTCCAAGTCCAATCAATATTGTCTTTTTCATCAGGTAATTTTCCTCGTTTAAAATTAGAAAAATAATAAATAGAATGATTTACTTTATGGAATATTGTGATTTTTGTATCTTAATACTAAAAGGATTATGAAGAATTTAAAACTAATGATTGTTCTATATACTCTGGGGGGCAGTGTTTATGCACAAAAAGCGAATAGCACTCTTTATACAATTTCTGGCAAAGTAACACAAACTTCTTCTTATTGCGGCGGAGCGGCGCCCACTCAGGAAATGATGGAAAACTACAACACACCGTCTAAATACACTGGCAAAGTATTCTATATAAGAAAAGGCAGAACAAACACCACTAAACAACCAATCGTTCTTAAATTTATTTCAGACTCTTCTGGAAATTTTTCTTTTAAACTACCTCCTGGAGATTATATTATTATTCAAAAGGAACAAGTAAAGCCATTAAACTTTAAAAATATTCGGTTGGGCTTTCAGATTTCTCTTGATAAGCCATGTTTAAAGGAATGGTGGAAAAAGCCATTTTCCATTTTAGAAGTACAAGAGAAAGATATTCAGAATCTAAATTTTAATTTTCATCACAGTTGTTTTTTGCCAGGAGATCTGCCGTGTAGGAATTACACTGGGCCTCTGCCGCCCTGACAACCCTCAATTTTTTGGAATTGGAAATTCTATTAAGACACTAAAACCTTTTTTATCCAAGATAGTTATTTTACCTTCAAGTTGGTCTTCAATGAGAACATGAATGAGATTCATACCCAATGAATCTGAAAAAGTAGACTGTTTTTTTGATAAACCAACACCATTATCTGAATAATTTAATTGCGCTAATTCAGAATCAGGCAATTCAAAACGAATAGAAATAACTATTTCTTGTCCAATATTATGTTTTACTGAATTTGTGATTAGTTCATTGATAATTATGCCCAGGGTATTAGTTTGGTCAATAGTTAAGTTAAGTTCTTTTTCTATGTTTATATCATATTTAACTTCAGGATAACTAAAATTACTTATCAGTTCTTTAATGTAGGTTGCAAAAGAGATAGAGATAAAATTTCCAGAACGACACAAAACTTCGTGCACTTTGGACATGGCGAACAATCTGCTAGTCGTTTCCCTGAGTTTTTCAATATAATCAGTATCCGTAGATTCGTTAATTTGGATGTTGATCAAACTGATAATTATCTGAAGATTATTTTTAACCCTATGGTAAACTTCTTTGAGTAGAAGCTCTTTCTCATGAAGCGAGGTGATTAGTTTATTTTCCTGTGATTTTTCGGCAGTGATGTTCTCGGTAATACCAATCCCACCTACCACCGAATTTCCTAGCCCAAACAAAGGAGCATAAACGGCCTTTAAATACGAGGTTTTTCCACCTGTTATCGACGTATATTCACCCTCAAAAGACCCTATTTTGCCTGATAAAGCAGCCTCAAATGCATCCCTTTGATTTTCGTTTTTAATATTAACTCTTGTATTTAAGCCAATTATTTTGTCCCTGCATGAGCCCAGCATATCCGCTAATACCTGATTGACCATCGTTATTGTACCATCCTTATCAAAATGGGTTATCCCAATAGGTGCCTTTTCAAATAAAAGTCTGAATTTTTCCTCACTCAATTTCAACGCTAAAACCGATTCTTTCAGAGCAGTAACGTCTTTTGTTTGAGAAATTAAATACTTGGGACTGCCGTCCAAATTTTTAATTACGGATGAGTTTAATAACACGTGAACAACATGCCCATCCTTATGAATATACCTTTTTTCCAATTCAAAACTTTCCAAAGTTCCTTGAATTATTTCTTTCATTTTATTTGCACCAAGCGAAAGGTCTTCAGGGTGTGTGACGTCGTTAAATTTTTTTGATATTAACTCTTCTTTGGTATAGCCTAAAATACTACAGAGATGCCGGTTTACTCTTATCCATTTGCCATCTAATGACACAACAGCCATGCCTATGTGCGATTCTTCAAAAATTTGTAATAACTCGGAGTGACTTTGTCTGAGTTCATTATGTAAAACGGCCGTGTCGGAGGTTAGACCCCCCTTTTTTTCTAGAAAGGGCATGACAAAGTTTCAAGTTACATAAAGGTAATCATTCAGATTAATAAAAAAACATTTTTAAGAATTTTTTAAAATGCATTCTGAGTCCATTTTTAGTATAATCATGCCTAAAATAGTTTTAGGGTTTTACACAATTAAATTTCTAATAATAACACTTCATTGGCAGCTACCTTGGCTTTATTATGACCATCATACTGAATGATTAGGTGCTGCCCTGTTCGTCGAATTAAACCTTGTTTTAGAAACAAGTCAAAATCAAAAGAAATTGGCAGAATAACAAACCGAAATTTATGATGATTTAGTTTTAATTTTTCTATAACGGCATTTCTCTCCACTCTGGGAACTTCTTCCTTAAAAAGAATTTGCGGTTTTACTTTAAAGTGAAGATAATAATCAATGGCAATCAATTCTTTTAACACTAAATCGGCGAAATATTTTTTTTCTGCAAATGCAGTCATGATTTCGAACACATCGTTCAGCGAGTAATGATGATAGTCTTTTTTTGTACCAAAAAAAATTCCTAGCTCCAATAGAAAATCAAAAACACTGTATTGAGTGCTCACGTATTTCAATGTGTTAATTGCCTTGCCTCCGTTCCAGTATATTTCCAGCGCGTTTTCCAATTGCACAATTCTGGAAAGTTCGAATTTCGAGAGGTATTTGCTTTCAATAATTTGATAAGGAGGATTCGGGTCATATCTAAAACCATGTTTTTCCTTATCGCGCATCGTAGTTCCCTTCAAAAATTTTAAAAATCCTAGTTGCATTTCGGGCGCAAATAACTTAAACACTTCTTCAAAGCTATATTTAATATCCTCCCAGTAGTCAAAGGGTAAACCTACAATCAAATCCAGATGCATCTCAATTTTGTAGTCCAGCTCCTGGATTATCTTTTTTGTTTTTTCAAAATTTTGTTTGCGACTCACTTCGAGGTTCGCTTTTTGGTTTACGGTTTGAATGCCTATTTCAAATCTGAAAAGCCCTTTGGGAACATGCTCATGAATAAATTTGATAATATCGGGATGCAGAATATCGGCAGTTATTTCAAACTGGAAAACATTGTCTGGGCGATGATTAGCAAGGATAAATTTGAAAATGTCAATCGTGAAATCACGTTTAATATTAAATGTCCTATCCAAAAATTTAATAGTTCTGCCATGTTCCATTAAATAAAGAAGAGTGGCTTTAATACTTGCGTCCGGTAAATAGCGCACTTTGTTATCGAGACTGGCCAGACAAAACTCGCATTTGTAAGGGCATCCTCTCGAAGTTTCTAAATAAAGCACTTTATTTTTTAATTCTTCTTCCTTATCAAAACAATAGGGCATACTGTTTTCAAATTTCTTGAGGTCGAACAAGGGCGGGGATGGGTTCGTGATGATTTGACCTGCGGATTTTCTTACAAGACCCGGAACACTTTCAATAG
>CALMND010000019.1 GCA_937868565.1 uncultured Bacteroidota bacterium
ACATGGAAGGAACAAAATTAAAAGGCATTGAGATAGAAATTGTAGATGAATATGTTAATTGGCTCAAACAGAAAAAAAACATTCAAACAGCAATAAATTATAAACCATACAAAGAGTTCAGCAGTTTTTATGCTTCGGTAAAAGGGGGTTCCCCTTATGTAATTGGGCTTGGCTCGGTAACTATTTCAAAAACCCGCGAAAAAGACGTTTTATTTTCGCCGCCTTACCTTCAAAATTTAGCTGTGCTAATTACCGACGGGAGGGTTCAAACAGTGAGAGAGAAGACGAGTTTAGAAGTTTCTAAAACTTTAGCGGGTCTTAGTGCTGTGGTGGTAAATAATTCTAGCCATATCAACTACCTGAATGATATAAAAAAATTATTTGTCCCGGCTTTAAAGATTGATTACACAGAAACACAAAGTAGTGTTTTAGAAAACATAGCAACAAATATGAAAATTTTCGGATACGTTGATATCGTTGCCTATTGGTCTTACTTAAAATTAAATCCAAATAAGTTTTTAAAAATTCAAAAGGTGTTTAACGAACCCAAAGAGTCGTTAGGCTTCGTGATGCCCAGAATCAGTGCGCACTCTCCTTATATTAATGAGTTCTTTGAAAGTGGCTTCGGTTTTACTTCAACTAAAACTTATCATCAGATTTTGGAAAAATATCTCGGCCACGAAATTATTGAGTCGGTTGAGATAAGGTAACTCAGTTTAATTTCTGCAAAAGCGCCATATAAAAACCATCAGCACCCTCACTTGGCAATAGGGTTTTTTCTTCTATCAACTGAAAGTTAAGGTTGCGAGCTAAGAATTTTTTCACTTGCCATTGGTTTTCAGATGGAAGTATACTACATGTGCTGTATACCATTTTGCCGTTTGGTTTTAGCATTTTACTATAGTCATCTAAAATTTGCTGTTGCTTTATTTTTGTTTGTTCTATGCTTTCAATTGATAATTTCCATTTAGCGTCAGGATTTCTTTTAAGGACTCCTAAACCACTACAGGGAACATCCAACAATAACTTGTCGGCTTTACTTACAAGGCTTTCTGTTGTGGTTGAATATGGGTCTGCTACTCTGGTTTCGATATTAAAAACTCCAGCGCGTTTTGCCCGCTTTCTAAGATGTTCAAGCTTCCAGCTTTCGACGTCCAAGCACACTATTTTTCCCTTGTTTAACATTATGGCGGCAAGATGAAGGCTTTTACCCCCAGCACCTGCGCAGGCGTCAATTACAAATTCTCCAGGTTTCGGGTTTAAAAACTCGCTGATAATTTGTGAGCCTTTATCTTGAACTTCGAACCAGCCGTCTTTAAATAGTTTACTCTGAAAAACATTTTCGCGCTTTGTCAGTCTAAGGGTATTGGTTGTTTCTGCTATTTCCTCTGTTGCTATTTTTTCCTTCGCCAAATTTTCACTGAGATTTCTGCGAGTTGTTTTAAGGGTATTGGCTCGTAAAAAAACATCCGCTTGCGCGTTCATCGCCACAGCTTCCCTTTCCCAAATATCTTCACCAAGTTCCGCTGAACCTAGTTGCCACATCCAGTCGGGGTAGGATTCATATACAGCAAGATTACTTTTTAGTTTTTCCTTTTGGCTTAAGATATAATCCGCTTTCACATGTTTGAACTCTGGCCATTCTGGAATCTCGATGTGTTTAACCACCAACCAAACTGCGGTTATAAACCAAAAATTATTTTGTGTTTCAGCTAACTCACTATAAAGTCGGAAGTTTCTTACGATCTCATAAACTCCCTCGGCGACAAATCGCCGATCACGACTCCCCCACTGGGCATTCTGTTTAAACAATCGTTCTATAGCCTTATCTGCATGGGCTTTGTTTGATAAAATCTCTTTTAGTGTTAATGCAATTGCGTTAACAAGGTTTTTATATATCTTCATAACGGAATTCTATCTGACAACCTCAACGGTTCCTTTAAGACTACGCTTAACGATGCCCTTTAAACGGGGCTCAAAAACATCACAAACGTAAAAAAATGCCCCATCACTAACGGCTTGTTTACTGATAATGCTTATTCCATCCCAATTAAAATATGGATCCTTGGTCTTATAAACAAGGTTACCCCAACGGTCATATAGATATAAATCAATCGATTTTATTTGTCTAACTCTTATCGCTTTAAAATTATCATTGATCCCGTCTCTATTGGGAGTAAATACATTCGGAAGTTCAAAAATAGGGCAGTTATCTATACAAAAGTCTGGGCTAAGTGTACTTTTGTTTCCGTTAACGTCTTTCGCTTCAATAGCGTAACAACCAGAAATTAGTTCGGAGCCGTCGTAAATATAAATGAGAGGTTCGTTCTTTTTAATAAGGGCTACAGCCGAATAAACATCACTAATGGTCGGTTTAAAGAACAGTGTATAGTTTGAAACATCATCACTTCCTTTAATGTTTTCTATTCCATCCCAGGTAACTTTTACAAAACCTGTTACGCAGTCGGCTTCAATGTTTAAAGAAGGGGTTACGGGTGGGGTTAAATCAATAGCGGTTGCACATGCTTCTTGAGAGGCATTAATTAATGGCCTTTGAATGGTGGTATCAGAATATTCTCCCTGGCTAACAACGTAGTAACAATAACTTTTTCCATTTTCAACATTTTTTTCATCAGAGTAACTCGTTTCTGTTACATCCGCAATAAGAGTATAAGTAGTAGCTAGTGGATCCTTTCTCCAAATAGAGTACTTATAATTTGTCCAAGGTGTTTTTGAGTTCCAGGTTAAATCAATTCGCCTGTCGCCAGGTTTGGTATTAATGAAAACAGAAGTAGCATTATGTGAAACTCCAACTGTGGTTGTTCCTGCAATAAACTCCAGATAGTATTCTTCATTACCAAGGGTTGTATTTATATTCGTGTGCGTATAAGAAAGAGCCAAATCGCTGAATTTTGCTTTAGTGGAATTAAATATTGTTTCGTAACCACTTGTTGTTTTGTGTTTTAAATTGTATTGATATGGCCCTTTTAATTGGTTGGTGTCGAGATTACCCGCGGTTGTTAGTGGCTTGGTCCATTTTATTCTAATACTTCCGTTTTCTGCAGTTGTTAAAACATCAACATTTAGCATAACCGGCACGTCGCGCTTTAAACTTGCGCATACTTGAGTACTTGCAAACGATTCGAGCCCATTATTATAAACGGCTACGACAATATAACTATAGTTCTTTCCTACAATTAGCCCATCCCCGTCATTGTAATCTATTAATGATGTGACCTGACCGTTGACGGTTTCACCAACCAGCTTAAGGTCGCTCATTGCAGAAAGTTTACTATAACAGTCGGATGTTATCGGATTACAATTGTCTTTGCGATAAACTTTGTATGAGATAATCGGATTTTTAGGCGGGTTACATGCAGCCGGAGACCATGTTACATTCATGGCCGTGCCAAAAGGTGTTGCGCTTACATTTTTTATCGCTGGCGGAACCACTCGTATAAAAAAGTTATTATACGTTGCTAATTTAGGGTTTCCATTATCCTCTGCTTTAAAGACAGCGTTATACGGCAAAGCCTGAATATGATTGCACGTTGTTTGCCAATCGAAGCTTACTTTAAGGCCAACTGCCGTTGGTGTAGTGTGCGTTACGCCAAAGGTGTTTTGAATTGTGGCGAACGGCTTTTCTACCTCGAATGGTCCTCCATCGGCAGTAACGGTTACATAATCTCCATCATTAGGATCTCTTACGAGAATATCCTTATGTATCAATGTTCCGGCTTCCACACATATGTCAGCAGGCATTTGCAAAATTGGTTTTTTATTAGTGAAGCATGTCCCTACGATTACCTGCATGTCTCTTAAAATATATCCAATAGTGTCATACTTTCCTGTTGAATTTTTACGCCATTCTACTACTATAAATGCAAGATTATATTCCCCTGGCTCAACTGGTGCGCACCAACTAAGTTGACCGGTAATAGGATTTATTCCATACGTTCCTCCGGGGCCAGCGTCTGGATAGGAATACCCCGGAACCGTAAAACCATCTCCGCCCCTTGACGTTGTAATTTCAAAGCTTAAACTATCCCTTCCGTCAGGGTCATAAGCCCCTGGATTATGCTCAAAACACTCTCCTACACACGCTCTATCTATTGGTGGAAAAGTAAGCACCGGTGACGTGTTGCTTCCGGTATAACTTCGGATTATTAAAAGAGCTTCAACATAAAAGGGTTGGTTTATTGAATTCTTAATATTTTTTACCCCTTGATTTCTGTTCTTATCGGAAGTTCTTATTAAATAGTTTCCTGGGCCAGGGTAGGTGTGAATAACTGTATAAACATTTTTCTTTACGACATATCCTTTGAGATCATCCACAATAATTTCACCACATTTGATAGGTACACCTCCAAAACTTCCACAAGGGTTTTGACACGGCGTGTTTGGATTTCCATTTACCCTTGGAGCAATGCCTCGTTCGCCGTCACCAAAATAAATAGTGTCTGTGCATCTATCGGCTATGTCCCGGCCATGATCAGTGTATTTAATTAATGTAATAGAATAGGTGTACAGTTGAACCGTAACACCAGCAACAACTGTTGTGAAAGGTGCAATTCTTGTATAGAAAAGTTCTCCCGCTCGATTATGTGTTGCTTTGCACACAAAAAGCAAACAACAACAACTAAATGCCAGCACTATCCTTTTGAGCCCTTTCATAAGTTCAATTTTTTAATTTTTTACAACTTTTTTAATTATGCTGGTTTTGTTAGTTCCAGATATTTTTAAATAATAAATTCCTTTGTTTAGGCTGGCTGTGCTAAAACTAAAAACATTTTGTTTCACCTTTACCCAGTCCCGAAGCAGTAATTCAACTAGCTTTCCCTGACTATCTATTAATTCAAAACTAAGATACTCGGGTTGTACCAGATTAATTTCAACACTAAAAATATCTTTTACCGGATTGGGATAAACCATTGCAGAATTATTATCCTTTTGTGGCTCTTTTATCCCGACTCCATTAATGTCCGTTGCAAAAATTTGTGAAATCCAGGCTGCGTGGGCTCTATAGGTTCCGTTTGCGTTTGAATAAAAATACCCATAGTACCCACTCATCCACACTTCGCCTAAATTATTCCCGTAAACCCTTTGTGAACCCGTGTAGTCACCCCACCGCTCAAGGCCTCCTTGTAGTAAGTTAACATATGTTGACCCGTTTTGGATTCTTAGAATTGGCGAAAAATTTCCGACGCCGTCTACCGCAACAGCGGAACTGCCCGGAAAAATTTTGTTTGAACTATGATTAAACCCTATAATAGCAGTATTAATATTAGCGTTACCTGCATATGAAATATTCGGATATGCAAAATCCATAGTATCATTGGGAATTATGTACCCTGTAGCCACGGGGTTGGCAGACTGTGGGTTATCAATTACTCCATAATAAACGGACACATGATTATTTGCCGGATTATTGGTGTTATGTACGTATTGTATTTTATTGTTTTCGTAAAAAGCTCCCAAATTTCTAGCATCATTTGTTGCCAAAGACTCGGTAGCTATTGGTTGTCTTCCATCAGGCGGAAAATAATACGGTTGATTTGTAACTAATGGTTTTACAGTAACCGTATTGTTAGGTGAGCCAATAGTATCTGTAACATTTACCAAAAAAACAGTATCGTTTTGTGAAGCAAAATTTCTGTTGGAAAGAAAGTACATATTGGGCGAATATAATTTACTACCACCTTTTACAGGACATAAATTTCTGATTGGCTTGCCATTATGTTTTATGTTTTGATGCAGTAAAGTAGTTAAAGACTGTCCTGTATAACCGTTTTCCTTTTTTATTTGCCAGATGAGTGTTTGAACAAAACCTGCTTGCCATGTGCTATTGTTCTTCAAAAGATTAACCGAAAGAAATAACTCTTTTTCTGTCATAGATATCATGGGATAATCTGTCCATAAACTGTCATTTAAAGGATTGCCAGGCAAAGAATACAAGTTCCAATTCCCCTTTGGGTCGTTGGTTTGTGAGAAGCCGATAATTACTTTGCTAGTTGTATCAACAAAACCAACCAAGCAAACCAAAACAAAGCGATCCGATTTTGGATCGTACATTACTTTTGGGTCAAACTCCTGATGTTTGTTATTAATAGGAGAAGTAAAAACATCCAATGATTTAACCGGGCTATTTACGTTGGTTTTTGTATTGCGAATAAATATGTTTGTATTTATTACGGAGACAACGACTCCTGAATCAGAAATAGCCATGTCGTTGTCGTTTGGTGTGCTTAATCCCCAGGGATTCCCAATAAAACTTTGTCCTTTAATTAAAACCGGAAGAACAGTAGTGTTTGCTCTAGCTTCTGCTTTTTTTTGAGGATAGTTATACGTTTCTATTTTTTCTGCTCTTTGTTTGGGCATTTCTTTTATTAATAAAGTTGGGTGAAAGTCCTGTGAAAGCTCATCAAAGTTAACGGTTGCCTGTTTTTTAAAAGTAAAGGCCAAGGTGTTTTTGTTTTCTTTTTTTTCTGGTCCCTGCTTTGGCATTTCAGCAACTGCAGGAGTTACGTCATTCTTCTCTCTAAGAGATTCAAAATTTACCATGCCTTGTTTTTTAACCATAATGGCCTTTGTGTTGGGCGCATTCTGAGAAAAAACAATTCCTGAAAAAAACAAAAAACTTATAGTTAAAACTTTCATTGCGTTATTATTTACCTTACAAATTGAAATACTAAATATAAGCAAAAAAACACATGAATGCGTGCTTTTTTGCTTATTTAACGGCTGTTACAAGAGTATATTGTCTTATTTGCACACCTTTTTTATCTTTTTTTATGTGAACGCCTTGGTATTCCTGAATTTGAGCTTTTTTTGCTCTGGTTTTTTGTTATAGTTATGTTATAAATAACTATGTTTTTCAAATAGGTATTTGTTTTTGTACTAATTTTACAGTCTCTTTTAATTTATTACCCTAATGGGACATTCAAATAACGGCCACGCCAGTAAAATAACCTTGGGTGGTTTAATCGTTACACTTGGGATTATTTATGGTGACATAGGAACATCTCCTCTTTATGTAATGAGTGAAATAATTGGTAAGGATTTGATTAGTGCTGATATAGTGAAGGGTGGTTTATCCTGTATATTTTGGACACTCACCTTGCAAACAACTATTAAGTACGTAATCCTAACGTTACGGGCTGACAATAAAGGAGAAGGCGGTATTTTTTCGTTGTATACATTGGTAAAAAGAACAAAGTTTAAATGGCTACTTGTTGCGGCAATTATTGGAGGAAGCGCCTTACTGGCTGATGGTATTATTACGCCTCCCATTTCTGTTGCTGCTGCCGTAGAAGGTTTAAGGTTTTTTAATCCCCAATTAAATACCATTCCGATTGTTATCGGAATTTTATTTGCTTTGTTTTTTATACAACAATTTGGAACTAGTTTTATAGGTAAGTTTTTTGGTCCTTTAATGATGGCCTGGTTTGGAATGCTAGGGATTCTAGGTTTAATGCAGTTGTCAAACGACTGGACTGTTTTTGCGGCACTTAATCCATACTACGCCTTCCACCTTCTAAACACTCACCCTTCCGGTATATTAATCTTGGGAGCGGTTTTTCTTTGCACTACAGGTGCCGAAGCTCTATATTCAGATTTGGGTCATTGTGGTAAGCAGAATATTCGAATTTCGTGGATATTTGTAAAAATAGCGCTGGTTTTAAATTACTTTGGTCAGGGTGTTTGGCTAATTTCGCATGAGGGTCAGAAGCTGGACTCGTTCAAATCCACAAATCCATTTTTTGCAATGATGCCTGAAACTTTTCTGCCTTACGGTATTATAATTGCTACCATCGCCGCTGTAATCGCGTCTCAGGCATTGATTAGTGGCTCGTTTAGTTTAATTAACGAGGCCATGCGCTTAAACCTTTGGCCAAAAGTAAAAGTAAAATACCCTTCTGAGTTAAAAGGACAATTGTACATTCCTTCTTTAAACTGGCTTCTTTTGGCAGGATGTATTGGTATCGTGCTTTATTTCCGTGAATCGTCTAATATGGGTGCTGCATATGGTTTAGCAATTGTTTTATGCATGCTTATGACCACAACGCTTCTTAATTTTTATATGCATATGAAGCGTTACAATAAGCTGTTTATTTATGTAATTATTACGATATATGTAATTATTGAACTTGCTTTTTTAACTGCCAACCTTAGTAAGTTTTTTAATGGAGGGTGGATAACGCTGTTGATTGCTCTTATTTTGATGACTGTGATGACTGTGTGGTACCTTGCAAAAAAGATAAGACAAAGATATGTTGATTTAGTGCCGCTTGCAGAACATCAGGGTAAATTGGTTGATTTAAGTAATGATAATTCTATTCCTAAATATGCAACACATCTGGTTTATATGACAGGGGCCAATAACCCAGAGGAAATCGAGGCAAAGGTGATTTATTCCATTCTACAAAAACGGCCAAAAAGGGCTGATGTATACTGGTTCGTTCATGTTGACGTTATGGATGAACCATATCGTATGGAATATAGGGTTAAACATATTGCAGCTGACGATATTATACGGGTTGATTTTAAATTGGGATTTCGGGTAGCACCAAAAATTAACTTAATGTTTAGAAAAGTAGTAGAGGATTTGGTTAAAAACAAAGAGGTAGATATTACGAGTCGTTATGAATCATTAAATAAAAATAATATCATTGGAGATTTTAAATTTGTCGTTCTGGAGAAATTTTTATCCTACGATAACGAACTTCCGTTTTTTGAAAAACTGATATTAAACACTTATTTTGTTCTTAAACATTTTAGTTTGAGCGAAGCAAGGGCCTTTGGACTGGACAGCAGTTCTGTAAAGACCGAAAAATTTCCAATGATCATTAGTCCCCCAAAAGACTTACCCCTTGTAAGAGTTTCTTGATGAAGCAGCGTTTAACGTGTCTTGTTTCAGTCATTTCCATGCTCATACCATTGGCATCGCAATAGGCAATGCTTTCTTTGTCTTTAATAAATCTTCCTGGTTGCACCACCGAGCGAATACCGGCCTAATGCGTCTTTTAAGTCAATCCAAAGCTTTGTATTTTTACATATCATCTCTCTTTCCAAAATGGTAGTTTACTCCTACGCCCCACCAAGGCACACTTGTGCGACGGGAAAGAGCAAAGTTTCTGAAAAGCATAATTTCAAGGTTATTATTTAATTCAACAAAAAAAACAAACCTGTAACAAGCTACATTGTTTTGTGAGTGCGTTCCATCACCATCCGTTAATTTTTTGTTGATAGGTGTGGTTTCTGAATAGGAGAAGTTTGTATAATTATTGAACCAATGCTCATTCAAATTTCCCTTTACTTTTTCAGTTCTTTGTATTGCAGACTGTACAACTAATAAGTGCTGTATTGAAAAAGGATAAGACAATTGTCGTTTCATTCCAATTTCAAAATTTAATGCAAGAAGTCTTCCATAGACATCTACATTCCAATCACTACTCCTGAAAGCATTTGGAAACCGGCTGGAGAAATAAGGCTCAACACTGTAGGTAATATCTTTATATTGATACTGGGTATGCGAAACGCTTAAGCCAATTACCAGGTGCCTTTGTCCTTTACCAAGTAAGGTATTTAGTCCACACCAGAATCCCGGTAAAATATCCGATCCAAGTGGTGTTGTGGTCTCACTATAAAAATGTCCATGATTATCAGGAGGTGCTTCGAAATGAGAGTAAGCTCTGTTTAAAATTAAACCGCCATTTGCATAATAATTGAAAAATTTCCGAGGCATTACATCTCCAACAACAAGACAAGACTTGGTGCTATTTTGAGCCAAACAAACCTGAAGAAGTAATAGAATCCCAAAAAGTATATTAAAATAGATTTTCAAATTATTATACTCGAATATAATAATTTTTATTGAATAATCTAATGCTTAAAATGCCTTGTACCGGTCATTACCATGCTCATACCATTGGCATCGCAATAGGCTATACTTTCTTTATCCTTTATTGAGCCTCCCGGTTGCACGACGGCGGTAATTCCAGCATTGTGCGCAATCTCCACACAGTCCGGAAAGGGGAAAAAAGCATCGCTTGCCATAACGGCACCATTCAAATCAAACCCAAAACTTTGCGCCTTATGTATAGCCTGCCTTAGCGCATCCACTCTGGAAGTTTGTCCCGTGCCACTTGCCAATAGTTGTCCGTTCTTTGCCAAAACAATTGTATTTGATTTGGTATGCTTTACTAATTTATTAGCGAAGAGTAAATCTTTGATCTCGCTCGCTGAAGGTAATTTTGTAGTTACCGGTTTCAAATCCGATTCCGTTTCCACTTTTAAATCCTTGTCTTGTTCAATAACTCCATTCAGTAAAGTTCTATAAGAAGTTTTACTTAGTTCTACTTTATTTTGGATTAAAATAATTCGGTTGGTTTTTGATTTTAAAAGCGTCAAAGCATCCTCATCGTAAGAAGGGGCAATTACTACCTCACAGAATAATTTATTTATTTCGGTTGCGGTAGCTAAATCAATGTTTCTGTTTCCAATTAAAATGCCTCCAAATGCAGAAACGGGGTCGCCTGCTAAAGCATCTACATAGGCCTGATGTATAGTGCTACGTGAAGCCACGCCACAAGCATTATTGTGTTTCAAAATGGCGAAAGTGGGTTCGGTAAAATCACCCATAAGATTTACAGCTGCATCTACGTCCAACAAATTATTATAGGAAAGTTCTTTCCCCCATAATTTAGTAAACATCTCCTCTAAA
>CALMND010000020.1 GCA_937868565.1 uncultured Bacteroidota bacterium
TATTCGGCAATACGAACATATTCATATTGGTATGGCTGTAGCAGTGGAAGAAGGTTTGTTGGTACCTGTTATTAAGTTTGCTGATCAAAAAAGTATTCAAGATATCTCTAAAGAAGCGAAAGCATTGGCAGAGAAAGCTGGTACAAAGAAATTGTTGCCTACAGAAATGGAAGGCAGCACCTTTACTGTATCTAACTTGGGTATGTTTGGAATCGAGGAATTCACAGCCATTATTAACGAACCAAACGCATGTATTTTGGCTGTGGGTGCTATTCGTCAAATACCGGTTGTAGTGAACAATGAGATTAAAGTAGCCAATATGATGAAGGTTACTCTTTCTTCCGATCACCGCGTAGTAGATGGAGCAGTAGGGGCAAAATTCTTACAATCTTTGAAAAAGGCCTTGGAGGCTCCGGTAGGATTAATCCTTTAAACCTAACCTACTTCAATAATTGAATTAATGGGGATATAGCGTCCGCCTTTCAATACGATAAATCTATCGGTAGTGGCCCAAATGGTAGTGAATACTTCTTTGATACCGTCAAGGGTATTAAAGGAAATTTTTACCTTGTAATGATCCATATTGCCGAGCATCATGGCATCAAATAATTTTTTTGTAATTGTTTCCACTTCTTTAGTGCCGAGTTTTGCCTCGCAGAAGATTAGGGTATCAATACTTTCTTTTTCAATCATCATAGGTGCCAGCATAGGGTATATTTGTTTCTATATACGGTCGCTTTTTACAAAAGTTTTTAGTTATTTAAAGTTTTATGAATAACAAGAGAACATTAGTAGTCGGTGCTTCAGAAAATGAAGAGCGCTATTCCAATAAGGCGGTGAAGTTACTTCGGGCCTATAACCATGATGTAGTGGCACTTGGCGTAAAATCCGGGCATATCGATACAGTGCCAATTCAAACTGAAATCGACCTGTCTGAGAAATTTGACACGGTCACAATGTATGTTAATCCTTCATTGCAACCCGGGTATTACAATCGAATTTTGGCGCTAAAGCCGAATCGTGTGATTTTTAACCCTGGAACAGAGAATTCGGAATTCGAAAAAATGTTGAAAGACAATAACATAGAACCAGTTGAGGCATGTACACTCGTGATGTTACGAACAAATCAGTTTTAAAGAATGTTCTAATTAGGTAAGGGCTTACATCTAAATCATAAAATCAAAAAATAACATAGATATGACAACAGGAATGCTACGCGATGATGCGTTAAAAGGAAAAACAATCATAATTACTGGCGGTGGAACTGGCTTAGGGAAAGCTATGACTAAATACTTTCTGCAATTAGGGGCTAATTGTGTGATTACGAGTCGAAAGTTAGATGTTTTACAGAAAACGGCTGCAGAACTAGAAGCAGAAACAGGCGGTAAATGTTTGGCTTTACAATGTGATGTACGCTTATATCACGAAGTTGAGCGCATGGTAAATGATGCCATTGCGACTTTCGGGAAAGTGGACGTATTACTCAATAATGCGGCTGGGAATTTTATTTCCCCAACAGAACGCTTATCTGCCGGTGCTTTCAAAGCCATTATTGGTATTGTTTTGGAAGGATCTATCAATTGTACGCTGGCCTTGGGTAAACATTGGATAGCCAATAAGGAAACCAATAAAGTAGTGTTGAATATTGTAACCACTTATGCTTGGACGGGTTCACCATACGTTGTGCCTTCTGCAACTGCAAAGGCAGGTGTTTTAGCCATGACCCGCTCTTTAGCCGTAGAATGGGCGAAGTATGGTATTCGTATGAATGCTATTGCTCCTGGTCCGTTTCCAACCAAAGGCGCTTGGGACCGATTAGTGCCTGGCGATTTGCAAGAAAAATTCGATCTTAAAAACCGTGTGCCATTGAAACGTGTGGGTGAGCATCAAGAACTCGCTAATTTAGCAGCCTACCTCGTATCCGATTTTTCAGGCTATGTAAATGGTGATGTAATTACCATTGACGGTGGCGAATGGCTCAATGGGGCAGGGGAGTTCAGTATGTTCGAGGCCGTTTCTGAATCGCAATGGGACGATATCGAGAAAATGGTTCGTGGTGCAAAAAGCGAATAATCGCTCTCATAGTTATTATCATTTCGCTGTGTGACATTTGTCACATAAGTTGACACTGTTGTTTCTCATCTTTACGTCATAATAGCAAAGCAATGGGAACAATAGGAATTGTAGTATTTAGTTTGGTGATGCTTCACTTAGTGGCAGGGTTCGGATATGTAATGTATAAGATAATGTCGGGTGATGGTTCATCTAACGAGCATAGTGCATAAGACTAACTACTCATTTTTTAATTTAAGATAAGCTTCCAATTCTCCTTTATTGTTAGACTCTATCATTTTTTTGAGTTCACCGCTGATTTTAATACCATTACTCGGGTTGTTAGCATATGCGATTAGCTTTTTTATTGAATTTAGTCTCCCATTTTTGAATCAAAAAGTGTAAATCTTA
>CALMND010000021.1 GCA_937868565.1 uncultured Bacteroidota bacterium
GTTTTGGTATTGTAAATATAAACTCAAAACTTGCATTTGTAATTGACCCTGGGGTTCGGGTTTGGGGAACGTATTATGGAGGAAATTTTAGCGAAAGCGCAAGATTTAATACAATTGATCTAAATGGTAATGTCTATTTTGGAGGCGAAACAAGTTCAAATATCGGCTCATCAATAGCCACCATAGGAAGCCATCAAGTAAGTTTTGGAGGAGGCTCATTTGATGCCTTCTTAGTAAAATTCGACAATAATGGTATAAGATTATGGGGTACTTATTACGGTGGCAGTGGAGGTGATTACGGACGCTCTGCCATTACAGATGTTAGTGGTAACATTTATTTAGCGGGTTATACTGAATCTAATATAGGCAATGTAATTTCTGACTTAAATAGCCATCAGTCAATACATGGAGGACTAACTGATGCTTTTTTAGCAAAGTTTAGCTCTGCGGGCATAAGACAATGGGGTACTTATTATGGTGGCGGGGGGAGTGATCTAGGTGAGTGTTGTAGATTAGACGCCAGCGGTAATATTTACTTGAGTGGTTCTTCAAATTCCAGCTTGGGAACGTCAATAGCCACTGCCGGTATTCATCAATCAGTTTATGGTGGAGCAAATAGTGATGCTTTTTTGGTAAAATTTAATTCTTTGGGAGTGAGACAATGGGGAACTTATTTTGGTGGAAATGGCTATGATACTGGAAAGTCCTGTGCTATAGACTTGAATGGTGATATTTTTTTAGTTGGTGAAACCGATTCCAATAATAGTCCTGCAATAACAACCTTTGGCAGTCACCAGCCTAATCTTGCGGGTGGTTTTCCGGATGCTTTTATAGCAAAGTTTAATTCAAACGGCACAAGACTGTGGGGTACATATTATGGCGGAAACGGACTTGATTTCGGTTATTTTTGCTTTACGGATGGAACTAATGTATACTTAACAGGTGATACAGACTCAAACCTTGGTACTGCAATTGCAACACCAGGTAGCCACCAACCGAATCACGGAGGTGGGAGAGATGCTTTCCTTGTTAAGTTTGACACATTTGGCGCAAGACAATGGGGTACTTATTACGGTGGCTCGGGAACTGATTACGGGAATTGTTGCGTTTGCAGCAACTCAGGTAAAATATATTTAGCCGGACTCACGGATTTAAACACTTCAACTATAATTGCAACCGCTGCGAGTCATCAATCAACTTTTGGTGGAGGAAATTTTGATGCATTTTTAGTTCAATTCAATTCATCGGGAGTAAGACAATGGGGTACCTATTATGGCGGGTCCGGACATGATGGAGGTTCTTCATGCATTTCAGATGTTAATGATAATGTTTATCTGGCAGGTTTCACTGGTTCTAATTTCGGAACAACTATTGCAACAGTTGGTAGTCATCAACCAAATTTTACAGGGGGTACTTTTGATGCCTTTTTGGCCAAATTTCTAGATTGTACTTTACCTTCGCCTCCAACAAATTCAACATCTATAATTAATCAAAATATTTGCGCGAATAGCACTACTACATTAACCGCTAGCAATGGAACTAACATTATTAATTGGTTTGCCACACCCAGCTCAACTTTAGTTTTAGTAACCGGCACAACATTGGTCACAGCAAGTTTAACCGCAGGCTCTTACACTTTTTATGCCGAAGCAATCAGTTGTGCACCCAGCGCATCGCGCACTGCTATTACTGTTACTGTAAACCCTAATCCTACGATAACAGTTAGTAACGGCGTTATTTGCAAAGGTAATACTTTTACAATTGCACCAACTGGAGCTAGCACTTACACTATTTCGGGTGGGAACGCAATTGTTTCACCAAGTTCAAACACATCATACAGCATAGCTGGAACAGGCGTACAAGGTTGTCTTAGCTCGAATACTGCCATATGTAATATAACGGTTAATCCCTTGCCAACAATTTCCGTGAACAATGGCACCCTATGTTCTGGTCAATCATTTACCATTGCACCAAGCGGAGCAAACACTTATACCATTTCGGGTGGTTCTTTTGTTGTAACACCTACATTAAATACCGTTTACAGTATAACGGGCACAAGTTCTTTAGGATGCATAAGTTCTAATACAGCGATAAGTTCTTTAACGGTTAATCCTTCGCCAACTATATCGGCAAATAATGGCGCTATATGTAAGGGAGAAAGTTTTACTATTATTGCGAGTGGTGCAAATACTTATACTATTTCTGGAGGAAACTCTGTTGTAACACCTAGTTCAAATACCTCTTATTCTGTTACAGGAGCCAGTACAGAAGGTTGCGTCAGTTCAAACACCGCCATAAGTAGTATAACGGTTAATCCCCTGCCAACCGTCATTGCTTCATCAAGCAATACAACTATTTGTTCCGGTGAAACTTCCACCATTAGTGCCAACGGTGCACCTACTTATATATGGAATACGAATGCGACTCTTTCTGCAATTGCTGTTTCTCCCACAATAACAACATCCTATACCGTTACCGGCACCGATACTAACGGTTGTTCAAGTTTTGCCATTATTACCCAAAGCGTGGATGCCTGTACTTCGATTGCATCTTCGATTGTCCGGTCGAGCGGAGTCGAGATGTTTCCCAACCCAACCAACGGAATTTTAAATGTACTATTAAATAGTACAACTGCTTCTAACGGCTATGGGAATGAATCCGAGTACATTCAAATAATAAACTCCCTTGGTCAGGTTTTACTGAATGAAAAAATTACCGCAAAAAAATTCACACTTAATATCTCAGATTTCTCAAGCGGTGTGTATTACGTGAAATTGATTGAGGGAAATAAAATAATTGCGGTGCAGAAGATTATCAAAGAACAAGGCTTCAGATAAGAGATTTGAAGACTTTTGCCAACTATTTTTGACCTCTACATCCCTTTTAACAACCGTTGCGTCATTGCGACGAAGCGGCCAATCTAAAACATTGTCTGCGGTAGATTACTTCGACCAAAAGGTTATCGGACTGAAAAACCCACGCAATGACGGAAAATCGATAATAAAACTTTAACCTATATAAGTTCTGCTATCACCTCATCCATCCCGATAGCTATCAGGATCCATCTTACATTTTCCCTAACCTTTTTATTCATTTTCCGGAGGAGTAACAGCCCCACCATTCTCTGTATTATCAGTGCTGGTTCCAGAATCAGTGCCAGTATCGGCCATAGTATCCGAATTTGGATTCGCCAATACTTCCTCCTCTTCATGATCAATTTTGGTTACAGCTGCAATATCATCATTATCTTGAATGTTGATGAGACGAACCCCTTGAGTTGCTCTTCCCATCACCCGCAAATCGGCAACATTCATTCGAATGGTGATTCCGTTTCTGGTAATAATCATCAAATCGTTTTGGTCGGTTACAGACTTAATGCCCACTAGATTGCCCGTTTTTTCGGTAATATTAATAGTTTTAACGCCTTTTCCGCCGCGATTGGTGATTCTATATTCTTCAATGTCTGAACGTTTGCCATAACCCTTCTCTGAAACAACTAATACGTTGGCCTGCATGTCATCAATACAAATCATTCCTATCACTTCGTTCTTTGCTCCTTCTTCATCGTTCAAATCAATACCAATAACTCCGCTGGCATTACGACCCATTGGTCTAACCTTAGCCTCAGGGAAACGACAAACTTTGCCCAACTTGGTAGCCAGCATGATTTCGTTTTTACCATTAGTTAAAGCAGCTTCCAATAAAACATCTCCTTCGCGAATAGTAATTGCGTTGATTCCGTTTGCACGTGGGCGCGAATAAGCCTCCACAGAAGTTTTCTTAATGATTCCTTCCTTGGTACATAAAATAATAAAGTTATTCTGAATGTATTCTTCATCATTCAGATCCTTAATATTGATATAAGCT
>CALMND010000022.1 GCA_937868565.1 uncultured Bacteroidota bacterium
ATAGACAGGGAGTTGGAAAAAATTAAAAGAGAAAGAGAGTAAAATAGTTGAAAACTAACTTTACAGGGGAACTGGGTTTCCCTGTACGAGAAATAAGACTAGTCGTTGATATTCTTTAACAATAGAAAAAAAGTGGGTCAAAATGAATGACCCATTTTATCTTTTTTGGTTTGAAGATATTTTGCATTATGCGGATTAGAACTAACGGAAAGGTTAACATTTTCGACTATTTCAAGTCCGTATCCAATTAACCCGGCACGTTTTTTAGGGTTGTTCGTCATCAGTTTTATTTTTGTAATCCCCAAATCCCTTAATATTTGTGCCCCAACTCCATAATCTCTTTCATCGGCTTTGAATCCTAACTCAACATTCGCTTCCACTGTATCCAGTCCTTCCTGCTGAAGTTTATATGCTTTTAATTTATTTAGGAGTCCTATACCTCTTCCTTCCTGATTTAAATATACTATAACCCCCTTTCCTTCTTTTTCAATCATTTCCATCGATTGATGAAGTTGTTGTCCGCAATCGCAGCGGCAGCTTGCAAAAATATCTCCAGTAACGCAAGAAGAGTGCATTCTAACCAATATCGGCTCATCTTTTTTCCAAGAACCTTTTATTAAAGCCAAATGCTCTTGTCCATTGGTTTCTACTTTATAATCAATCAGTTTAAAATCCCCCCATCGCGTTGGCATCTCCACTTCTACCTGCCTTTTCACAATACTTTCCTTGGCTAATCGATAAGCAATAAGATCTTTAATACTTATAATTTTCAAATCAAATTTTTGCGCAATTTTAACGAGTTGCGGCAATCTTGCCATCGTCCCATCCTCATTAAATATTTCTACCAATGCTCCACACGGCTCAAAACCCGCCAGAATAGCTATATCCACAGTTGCTTCAGTATGTCCGCTGCGACGAAGGACGCCTCCCGGCTTTGATTTTAAAGGAAAGATGTGTCCGGGCCTTCCAAAATCAGAAGGCTTAATACTGGAGTCAATGAGAGCTTTTACAGTTTTAGACCTGTCGGAAGCCGAAATGCCAGTTGTGCAACCAAAGCCAAGTAAATCAATAGAAACTGTAAAAGGAGTTTCGTGCAAAGAAGTATTTGCAGGCACCATCATGTCTAATTTCAATTCCTGAGCCCTTTCTTCGGTAAGTGGCGCACAAATTAAGCCTCTGCCATGAGTTGCCATAAAGTTAATCACTTCAGGGGTCGCATTGCGCGCGGCCGTTATAAAATCGCCTTCGTTTTCGCGGTCTTCGTCGTCCACTACAATAATAACCTTACCCTGACGAATATCTTCAAGGGCATCCTCAATCTTATTTAAAGTAATTTCATTCATAATATCCTGTAAATTTACTTAATTTGGTTCTTCTATCTAATAAATAACACTGGAACAATTTATAAATAAACTAAAATTGGTAGTTCAAATGGACTTACCAGGTGAACAGGCTCAATATAGAATGGCTCAATTTGGGCGCGAGCGTTTGGAAGCCAGTCAAATCAGACAAGCAGATTATAAACGAAGTGCCGTAATGATTTTGATTTGTTTGGATGAAAATTACAAATTATTTATCCCACTCATAGAAAGAGCGAACTACGATGGAGTTCATAGCGGTCAAATTAGCTTACCTGGTGGAAAATTTGACAAAGACGATATTGACCTAAAAAACACCGCAATCAGAGAGTGTTATGAAGAGATAGGGTTAAAGGACTTGGAAGTTCTTGGCACTTTAAGTCAATTGTATATTCCCGTTAGTGGTTTTTTGGTCCAACCCTATATAGCCTATTCACTTATTCAAAATCCTCAATTTAATCAGCAAGAAAGGGAAGTAAAAAAAATACTAAAGTTGAGCTTACAAAGTTTATTAAATGACAGCTTTTCTAAAAAAGGCATTATAAATATTGATAACCAATTAAACGTAAAGGCGCCTTATTACGAGTTGGAGGACAAAAAAATATGGGGGGCAACGGCCATGATATTAAGCGAACTCAAGGAGTTATTAAAAACTACCTTTTAAATTCGGCCAAGGCATTATCATAGCAAAGATAATATTCTCCTTTTTCGAGGTTCTCAATACTAATTTGCTTACCGTAGCCTTTCTTTACAATCTGACCATATTGATCATATACTTCGAAAGAAGTTTCCCCACTGAAATCGATACTTGAAAAATTTTTAGGAATAGCGTAAGAGGGTTTGTTTATTATCGATACTGCAGTAATTTCTTTCGAGGCTTTGGTAATACTATTTAAACCCTTTTGTTTTATTCTGTACTTGTTTTCACCGCTGTGCATTGATACCACAAAACTATATTCGTGTTCTTCCGGAGTACCAAATCCAATCACTTCACCAATTGGAACCCACTTATTCCACTTAAACTGCTCAACAACGTAAGGAAGTACCCCAGTTTCACTTTTGGTTTTCCATCTTAATACTCCACCAGCATTTACGTTCATCATTAACACCTCAAAGGTTGGTTTTGGTTTTAAATCTTCAATATTTAAGACTTTAGGGGTACAACCATCACTATGGGTTATCTCAATCACAACATCTTCCCCGTATTCCAATGCCAAAGCTTTTAAATCAATTTCATACGAAGTTGAATTAGTTTCGTCGGTGGTAATATGTCCGTTTACTTTAATTTCCTTCGTACAAAAACCAACGCCAGAAGATCCAAAACCATTATGAACATATAAATTTTTATTATGAAATTTTCCTTCCAATACCAAAGTGGCGGAAAGCATGAATTCACTAACTAGTAAAGAAAAAACAAAAAACAACAGCTTTTTCATTGTGTGACTTTATACTAATTTTTTAAAATAAAATTTAAGAAACGCCTAACTACTG
>CALMND010000023.1 GCA_937868565.1 uncultured Bacteroidota bacterium
AACCGGTGTTTTGTGAATATTTGGAGGTTTCATCGTTCGCCACTTTGATATAGTTTTGCAGATAATTTTTTGCTCTGAAGAGCTAATATCTGCCCCAACAAACAAATAGGTTTGTGGTAACAATGTACTAAGCAATGTTTCGAATATCGGTTCATTTCGATAGGGTGTTTCAATAAAAAACTGCGCTTGGCTGTTTTTATAGGCTAACTGCTCCAATTCCTTTATTTTTTTAATCCTTTGAAATTTATCAATAGGCAAATAACCTATGAAAGCAAAGCTTTGCCCGTTAAAACCGCTTGCCATAATGCTCAAAACAATTGAACTGGGACCAGTTAAAGGAATTACTTCTATCCCTTCTTGATGCGCAAGTCTTACAACCTCAGAACCCGGGTCAGCGATAGCCGGACAGCCTGCCTCACTCATTAAACCAACATCATAGCCAGCTAAAAGATTATTTAACAAACCAGCCACCTCATTTTGTTTAGTATGTCTGTTAAGTTCATTAATCTCTGCAGCCTCCAGACTCCCGTAGCCAAATTTTTTCAGAAAAGAACGTGCGGTTTTCGCATCTTCAGCAATAAATTTGGTGAGTCGTTTCACGATCTCCATATTATATTCAGGAATATGATCGTTGCCACTGGTTTCGCTTATAGGAACCGGTATCAGATATAACGCACCAACCTTAGTCATGCTGTAATATTAAATAAAATAATTGTTACTTTGCATGGCAATGATTTAAAAAATGCTTGGTTTAAAACTAGAAACAGACCCACATTGGGTTAATATTGTTGAAAAGAACATAGAAGAAATTCTTACCGACCACGCGTATTGTGAACAAAAAGCAGCCAGTAATGCTATTAGCATTGTAATTGGTTGGCCTCAGCACACTGATTTAGTGGACAATCTTTTAAGCATCGCTAAAGAAGAGCTAACGCACTTCGAAATGGTTCATGAAAAAATTAAATCCAGAGGCTATAAGCTTGGATTCGAAAGAAAAGATGAATACGTGACGGAGCTTTATAAGTTTATGAGAAAAGGACATAAACGGCCCATTGTTTTAATTGACCGCTTGTTGTTTGCCGCCATGGTGGAAGCCAGAAGCTGCGAGCGCTTCAAAATTCTGTCAGAGAATATTAAAGACGAAGATTTAAGGGCATTCTACAGAGAACTAATGATTAGTGAAGCGAACCATTACACTACCTTTTTAGGTTTTGCGCGCAAATATGGCAACGCCTTTGAAAACGTTGATACCAGATGGAAGCAGTGGCTAGACTACGAAGCAAAAGTTATAAAGAGTTATGGGAAACAGGAAACCATACACGGCTAAAGTTGACAGAATACAAAAATATACTCATCATACAAACCGCTTTTATTGGAGATGCCATTCTCGCATCAAGTCTTGTTGAAAAATTGCATCATCTCTACCCTGCATCGTCTATCACAATCTTAGTGAGAAAGGGAAACGAAAGTATTTACAAACAACATCCTTTTTTAAAGGAAACATTGGCGTGGAACAAGAAGGAAAACAAATTTATTAATCTTTTTAAATTACTATATAAAATAAGAACAAGTGGTTATGATTGTGTTGTAAATTGTCATCGTTTTGCCAGTTCAGGTTTGCTGGCGGGTTTTTCGGGAGCCAGACACATTGCAGGCTACAAACAAAATCCATTTTCGTTTTTGTTCAATTATTCGGTAAAACATGCTATTGGCGGCGGTAGACATGAAACGGAGAGATACAATCAACTTATTGAAGATTTTTCGGGTAAAGAGGTTTATAAACCAAAATTATATCCCACAAAACAAGATTTTGAAAGCACTGAAAACTATAAAACATCCAATTATGTTTGCTTTGCTCCGGCTTCTGTATGGTTTACCAAACAATTGCCACCGGAAAAATGGGGACATTTAAGCAATACAATTCCGTCAACAACTATAATCTACCTATTGGGAGGAGAGCAGGATAAAGTGCTTTGTGAAAAAATAAAAATTTCATCCCAACATCAAAACATTATTAATCTGGCCGGAAAATTGAGTTTGTTACAATCCTGTGCATTGATAAAAGATGCTCAAATGACCTATGTGAATGATAGTGCTCCTCTCCATTTGGCTTCTTCCGTTAACGCACCTGTTACAGCTTTTTTTCTTTCAACCATTCCTGCCTTTGGCTTTGGCCCGCTTTCAGATAATTCTACCATCAAAGAGGTTTTAAATTTAAAATGTCGTCCCTGCGGTTTGCACGGACATAAAACCTGCCCGCAAAAACACTTTAAGTGTAGTGATTTGTTGTAAACAACTCCCTTTTTTTAACTAGGTCTCAAATTCAAAACTTGTTGTCGAGCTAATGAAACTATTGCTACATTTAAGATATAGTTTCGTCTTTTATGAAGCAGACAACTTTGCAATCTCAAAAAAACAAATTGTGGTTTCGTATACTCTTTCTGTTTTTTTCGATTTTGCATTTGCTTCTCCCAACTCTTAACCACTACTTCTATAGAACCTACACCTACGATTACGGCGTGTACAATTTTGCGTTCTATGATTATGCTCACTTGCAAATAAATCCATGTCCTGTATATCATAATCTGCACACCGTTACTTTCCTACAGGATCACTTCTCACTTAGTTTAATGATTTTATCTCCCCTCTATTGGCTGCTAACGCCTTTTGCAGGAACTTATTCCCTATTAATTATTCAGTGGTTATGCATAGTGTTTGGAGCCTTCTGCACATTCCAATACGTTGAATGCAAATTCCGCAATTACAAACTTGGCTTGTTTGCAATGGTTTACTACTTCCTTATTTTTAATCGTTTTTCGGCCTATCAATCAGATTGTAATTTGGCTATTATAGGAGCTGCCCTGCTTCCCGCTTTTTTTTATTTTTTTGAAACCAAAAAA
>CALMND010000024.1 GCA_937868565.1 uncultured Bacteroidota bacterium
TAAATGGTGTTGGTAAATTCAAACTCGCTGTATTCACGACCATAGAAAGGCGAATTTGGGTCTTCGGCTGCAATATAAAGATGTTGCCAGTTATAGAATGGTTCGAGGGTGTGCACTTTTGCAAATTTAATATTTATGAAGCAACTGCAGGTATTAATCTGAATATTGTAGAAAAGAAGTTAAAACAGAATTAACTATGAGTTTAATTTGGTGAAATAAATATCGAAAGGATGGATACATTTCTGTTCTGATTTTTATAATAAAAGGCATTATCAAAAATCAGTTCAAAAGAGACCTCAGTTTTGTTAAGCATGTTAAATCCTATTTCGGATGTCGAGTAATGATTTTCAGGAAAGAAGTGTCCTCCAATAATCTTATCATTGATTTTAAAAGTCATATGTGCGTTTATTCCATTAATACTTTCCTCAGGTAGGCTTTTGGCACATATAATAAGTTTGTAGTTTCCTCTCTCAAGAGAAATTTTTTTTGATTTTGTTGAAGAGTTTTTATCCAAAAAAATGGCATCATTTTGAGCAGGAATAGGAGTAAAATCATGTAAATTTAACTCAATCCAGCCTGACGGCTTAAGTTGATAATTTGTTGATGAGGTCCAAAACCTCTCTGCTTTTTTATTTACATAAAAATGCCTTTTGAAAAAGCCATTGGTTTTAGTACTTTGTTCGAAGTTGTATTCGTGAACTGCCGCATACCAAAAAGGTACTAGATGGGTAGAATCTACCATCAGAGAGCTTACATAGGATTCGAAAGGCATCCAAACAACCGACGGTGTTACAGAGGCTATGTTGAAGAAATGGTCGTAATGCCAACCTACACGGGCTACAATTTTTTCTCCGTCTTTTTTGTTCTGGTTAATAAAAGCAGAAGCTTCTCTGTATTCGGCTTTTGTTAGTTTGTTATAGTAATCTTTTACTACAAAAATATCTGTTAAAGAAAAGAGGACAAAGATGAGCGCCAGAGTGATTTTTATGACGACACTTTTTATTTGTTCGAAGCCAATACCAGCAATTAAGCAAATGGATGGTATTATATAGTTAAAATACCTCGAAATTATCATTGGTAAAACAAGGTAAGATCTAATAAGTGGTATTATCAAAGTAACTGCAATCCAGGGAATAAGTACCAAGAATGAAAGGGTCATCGGTTGTAAACTTTTTAATTCAGAGTTATTCGATGTTGTATATTCCCCGGCCGTCAACTTGAAGAAAAATAGTATAATGAAAATATAAATTAGTGGGATTATTAACTCAGAGTTTCCGAAGAATTCATTAAAAAAAGTGGTATACACGTTTAAAGTTGGCGCTTGAATCCAGGAGGTTTTTACACCAACATTTTTTAGTAGTTGAGGTAATGATGGGATCATACAAATCAGAATAATGAACCCCATAAAACAAAATTGTTTCACGAAAACTACTTTTTTTTGTTTTGGATAACTGACAAAAAAGCCAGCAATAATTGGTATTTGAGCAACTAAAATGAGATAACTGAAATAATGTCCATAAAGCATTAAAATTGTGTAGAGTGAATAATACATCGCATTTTTAGTTCGGTTATCCTTTAGATAAATGATAAGTGAGTAAAAAGACAGAACAGTAAATAAAACCAGAAAAGTATAAGGTCTTCCTTCTTGCGAATACTGTATTTGGAAATAATTGACACTTAATATTAGTGAAGCCAGTAACCCAGCACTTTTATTGTATATCTCTTTTCCAAGCAAATACGTCGCAAAAACGCTTAAAATGCCTAATAATGCTGAAAATAATCTAAGTATCAGGCTAGAATAGCCGAATACAGAAAATAAACATCTTACGATGAAGAAGTAGAGTGGCGGCATACTGTCAAAGTTCATGTATGTATGATAGGCCTCTCCAAGCCCAATATTTGGATTTGATTCGATCATGGTTGCAATTTCATCGTCCCAAATGCTTTGGAAATTGAGATGATAAAGCCTTAAGAAAGCAGCCAAAACAATGATCAACGCGAGAATAATATGATTACTTATGTAATTTATTACTCTCATAAATGACAAAGGGAGTTTTTATGTTTAAAAGATGAAGCCAAAATTTATATTTTGACACAAGAATACGAAGGATAAGTTAGGATACAAAAAATTATCTATATCTGCTAAAGGGCATTTTTTTAATTATACGTATTTTAAGAGCCTCCCTTATTGTTTCAATGCCAGTTAAAAGTGTTATCCTTATATCCATGCCAATTGTTGCATGCTCGACATAATATAAGTCCCACTGCAGTCTTTTATAGATCGATCGAGTATTGGGCGTTGGCCCTCTAAAACCATTAATTTGAGCTAAACCTGTAATGCCAGGCTTAACAAGATATCTGTTGTAATATCCCGGAAAAAGTTCAGCAAAATAGTCCGAATCGGCTAACATATGAGGGCGCGGGCCAACAATCGACATGTCTCCAATTAGGACATTAATAAACTGTGGCAATTCGTCTAAATTCGACATTCTAAGAAACCTGCCCATATTGGTTATTCTTGGGTCGTTTAGTGCAGCTTGTAAGTCATCAGCTTCTTTGTTAACCTTCATTGTTCTAAGTTTAAAACAGTTAAAGGTTTTTCCTCTGAAACCTGTTCTTTTTTGTTTAAAGAATATTGGACCTCTGGAGTCGATTTTTATCAATATAGCAAGTATTGGCATTAGCCAAGAAAGTATAATGACTGTGATGAGCACGGAAAGAAAAATATCGACGCAGCGTTTAATAATAAAAAAAGCCATTTTTCTGTTTTTCACTGCTTCCTTCAGTTGGTGGTTATGCTCAAGGGTAAAGGCCTCTCTGTCAAATATAGCGCTGTTATTAGTCAATTGTTAGATAGTTGCTAATTATGGGTAAACAAAAGTAATCTAAAATTATTAATCCAGTTCAACTTCACATTTTGTAAAATGCTAAAAGAAGCTAAATTGGAACCATGATAAAGTTAAATTAAAAGGGCAATTGGTTTAATACTATAAAGAAATAGTATTTAACATCCATTTGTTGGATAAAATATGAGGTTTTAATAACCGAAACGAAAGTCGTTTAAAAAAATCAGTAAAAATTAGTGTCTGCACCATCCAACGCTGTTACAACGAAATTTCGGGCTCTTCGGTCCGATTTTAAGAGCAAAGCCTGAGGATGTTTTTTGTTAGAAAATCATTAACCGTGACTAAAAATCGTATGATCAAGTTTAAGCGTCTTTTATTGAATTAAGCCGATAGTCAAAGAGTGTTTAGTCGCTTTTGACAGGGTTTTTGGATTTGTGTTTACATGGGGTTATTCTTTCGTCATAAGTACTCGCAATCCTGGGTGTCACACAAAGAGTCATGCTTAAGCGCATCCAATAAAAATATCTGAACTCGTTATTGCTGGACAAACAAAAAAGTCACGTAATTACTTAACCAAATAATTTCCAGATATTGTGTGTTGGCAGTATGCCTTTTTCTGAGGCTGAATATCAACATAGCTCCAATATTGGTGATTCTTTTAATCATGCTTTATGACTAATTTAATTTCTGTATTTTTAACCAGTGTGTTTAGGAATTAATGTGTAAGATTTATATATAAATTTTGCTAGGCTGTCGTTTAAGTTTTAGGTAATTCGAATTATGGGAATAATACATGGTAGAAAAAAGTTAGTTAAGGACGTATCGGCAAATACCTTGCAAACAGTAATAGTTCAAGTTTTTGGTTTAGTAATTTTCTTTTTCACCTCACGTTATTTGCCCAAGGATAATTTTGGTGAGTTTAATTGGTCGATGGCTGTTGGTTCAACAGCTATTACAGCGCTTTCAATGGGTATTGATTTGATTTTTGTAAAACGGGTGGCCACAAGTAATAATGTCTTGATTATTAGTGGAATTCATTTTTTTCATACTATTCTTGTTGGATTACTCGTTTGCTTTTTGACTCTTTTCATTAACGTTATTATTCCTTCTTTTAAAGCAAATCATGCTTTATTTTTATATATATTTATTTGTCTAGCCATTAATAATATTGCTAATTCCTTTAAATTGTGCTTAACAGGGTTAGAAGCCTATAAATATTTGGCTATTTTGGCATTTTTCAGCAACGCTCTGAAATTAATTGGTGTTTTGTTTCTTTACTTTTTTGCTCATTTTAGTTTACCCGAGCTTGTATTGGTATATATTATTGCTGCTATTTGTGAGTTGATTCTGGGGTATTATTTACTCAATATTAGTTTAGCGTCTGTGCTTAAGCCAATTGTTCAGATCAACACTTATAAACAACTTATATCTGAATCACTTCCGCAGTTGGGAGTAGTGTTGTTTGATTCTGCTTTGGCCCGCATAGATTGGATTTTACTTGGGTTGTTAAGTACTCCTTTGGCAACTGCAGAATACAGTTTTACGTATAGAGTATTTGAATTATCAAAACTACCTATACTCGTCCTTGCTCCAATTTTACTTACGCGGTTTTCAAAACTTTTCGCTAACAATTCTGAACTAAGTTTAAATCAAACCCAAGACATAAACCAGTATTTTAGAATTGAATTATTTTTGGTAATGATAATTCCGATTACATTTATTTGTTTGTGGTCACCTTTAATTGATTATTTCACCAATGGTAAGTATGGTCTGGTAAATGAAACTACCTATTTAATTTTAGCAATTTGTGTTCCAATTCATGCTATCATTAATTTTTTATGGACTTTGGCTTTTGTAAATGGTTTTTTGAAACGAATTATGTGGATTACAATTATCGCTTCACTTGTAAACATAGTTGCTAATTTTGTCCTTATATCCATGCTTGCTGCAAAAGGTGCAGCGGTTGCTTTTTTATTAAGTACTTTGGTTCAATTAATCTTGTACGTCTTTTACGCGAAAAAAGCTAATTTTAAGGTGAATTTTAGCAATTGCCTTTTGGTATTTACGAATGCCCTTGTAGCGGTTTTTCTAGGCAAATTAGCAACTCAAAATGTAATTATTTGTTTTATGATAACAATGAGTGCTTATTTGTTAATGACTTTTTTTACAAAACAAGTGGAGTTAAAAAAAATGAGATTACTTTTATTTAGCTAAAATTCATGAACGTATTGTTTATATGCGACGAATATCCGCCTGGGAAGAATGGTGGTATTGGAACCATGGTTCAATTGCTGGCAAGAGAGCTGGTAAAAAACGGTCATTGCGCTTTTGTTTCAGGATTATATGAATTCAGTTATGGACAAAAAGATTATGAAGAAGATTTTGGTGTTAAAGTATGGAGATTGCGATTTGGATTAAATTTTAAAGAGGATAGTTTTTTACTTAAAATTTACAGAAGAATACCAAATTGGTTGAAAAGAAATTTAAATGGTCAAGCCGCTTTTAAAAAGTATATTAACTTCATTGAGGATTTAATCGAACAGAAACGAATAGATATTATAGAAATTCCGGACTGGAATACATTTGCTGTAAATATTGGTTTTATGCCCATCTGGCCGTCTTTTAGAGTACCGCTAGTTGTTAAATCGCACGGCTCATATACCTATTTTCAAAATGAACTTAATGAGCCTATCAAACCAATTTTGAACTTAATTGACAAGAATTTATTTAGTAGGGCTGATGCCGTGATTTCAGTGAGTCAATATACCGCTATTAAAAACAAAGAGCTTTTCGGTATTGAGAAGGAGATAAAAGTGTTATATAATTCAGTACAGATTCAAGAACATGTGCACTGTGAAAATAGATTAAAGCAAACAGTCATTTTTACCGGTTCCTTGGTTCGCAAAAAGGGTATCTTTCAATTACTAAAAGCGTGGAATATTGTGAACGCAAAATTACCCGATTCCGAGTTGATAGTATTAGGAAAGGGTAAAGTGAAGCAATTAAAGAAAATTATTGGAAACACTGCACTAAACTCGGTTAAGTTTATGGGGCATGTAAACCGTGACCAATTATTTGAGCGGTTGTCACAAGCTACCCTTGCAGTTTTTCCGTCTTATTCAGAGACTTTCGGATTGATGTGTGTGGAGGCTATGAGTGTGGGTTGCCCCGTTATTTATACAAAAAAGTCTTGCGGACCAGAGATTGTAGATGATGGACTCAATGGTTATCTTGTTGATCCTGACAATGTTGGCGAGATTGCTGATGCTATTATAAAATTAATTTGTGATTCCGAACTGCAAAAAAATTTTTCTGAAAATGGAATTGAAACTGTAAGAGTTAAATTTAATATTTCGGAATCCGTTTTCCAACATATAGAGTATTATTCAGACATCATTAGTAAATTTAAGAAGACACTGAGCGATAATGCAAATTAGTCGGGATAACATATTAATTGGATTTAATCGTTTAAGAAATTATTATAACGCAAAATTTGATATACCTCTTGCGTTGTTTTTAACGTTAGTACTTAATTATCGATTTTCTTTTAAATTGGTTGCACTAGTTGGTATTTATTATTATAGACCCAACTTAAAAATCGAAAAGGATAGTATTATATATTTTTATTTACTCATGCCACTGCTTGGTTTAGTTAATTTTTTATTTATCAAAGCGGACTACACCTTAGATCATTTTATTGTTGTTTTTGCTGGATGTTTGATTTGGCTTTCATGTTTATTGGCTTATCATCAAATAAAACTGTCCGTACGTAATTCCAGTACTGAGCAAATTCTGAACACTCTTAAGTTAATTACTGTTTTTAATTTATTGGTTTCTTTTTACGATTTTTTTATGATTGTTATTACTACACATACGATCAACCCTTATACCCAAATATCACCACCGCCGTTTGGTATTTCCTCGGGAGATTTAATTGGAGGTGTGTTTGGCGGAATGCATTTGGTAAACACCGTCATATGTTGTTTTTTAACTATCTTTTTTATCTATCAAAGCTCGTTTCTATTCGCTTTATTTGCATTAATACCTTTTTTACTTACGGGTAGCAATCTTGGGAGTATTATCCTGACGTTTCTTTTGTTGTATATTTTATTCGGGGAAAGAGAATTAATAAAAAAATATTTTGCAGCAAGTAGTATTGCTATTATTTGTATTTTTTATATAAAGGTAACACCCGAGAATCAAAAGTACATGGTCAAGGTGGCGCAAAAAATTCAGAATCAATTTGCGGAAAAGAAAAATTTGGCGGATACGGCGATAGTTATTGGAAAAGCTAACGAGAGGGTTTTAACAAAGGAAGAATTGATTAACCTTTACGTTCAGCATAAGAAAAAATTAAATAGAAAAAATTTTGCAATTAAGTCGAATAGGGAAGAGACAGTCTTAAACGTGTATTATTCATTCGAAAAAATGCAGAAGGTGAGAGCGAATGAAGAAACTAATTTTGTTTTTTTTAGGAAAGATTCTCTTCGGAGGATTAAGCTAAAAAGCGATTTCTTTGAATATG